>NZ_CP053563.1 GCF_002085925.2 Thioclava electrotropha | reverse complement strand
TCAACTCCTCCATACCAGGCTGGAGCCCCTCGATCATCCCCGCCGGCAACGTGGCAAGCAGCCGCCTTTGCTCTTCTTCATTTTCACGCTCAAGAAACCGCTGAATGACCTTTTTGACGGCTTCCGCGCTCGGGGCTTTCGCGATGCCCGCCGCCTTGAGCCAGTCACAAACGTTTTTCCCGTTCACGTCCCGACCATTGAAACGCAGATCGGCGATCGCATCGGCGATGTCGTCATCGGAGTAGTTCGGTTTGCGCCCTGCAGTGCTTTTTTCAGTCATGTAACCTCGGTCTTCATGTAATCATTCGTTGATTGATTTGATGAATGGCATTCAACAAATAGCTGCGTGCGGCGGACCTCATTGCCCGACCTGAAAGGGAGATCGTTTCGGTCTGGAAATTCCAAAACCGAATTTTCTTAAAAGTTGGGCGCGCCTCGGCCCGGTGTCTCGCTACGACGTCCAGGCGCCGCGGAGCGCCAAAGACATGCCTGTCGCGCAATTTTTGAATTGGAGAGAGGGGCGGCTAGCTTTTCCGAAATTCCGGACGAAGCGCTCCTATGACGCTTCGTCGTAGACCGTTGCTCGCGCGACTTTCTTCTCAAGGTCCGCCATCGTGGACTGCCATTCGCGCACCGACGCCGTGACGCGGAAATCGGTAAGATAAGCGCGCTGCGAATAGCGGTTCGAGTGCCCGAGGAGCGCCTGTGCCGCCCATGCCGCATCCGGCTCTTCGGTGCGGATCAGGTTTGTGACCAAGGTCCGGATCAGGTGGCCCGAAATTCCGAACTCCTCTTTGAGAAGAGCGCTCGGGTGGTAGGTGCCATAGCCGTCCTCCCCAAGACTGAGTAGGTTCATTCCGTCGAGTTGCGCCATGCGGTCTTTGATCTGCCACGACGGACGATCGGCCAACACATGAGCGTCAAGAAGCCGGGCCGTGAAGGGCCAAAGAGCACCCAGTTCCTTTTTGCGTCGCGTCTTTGCCTGTCGAAACTTCACCTCCCAAGTGCCGTCTGGCAATCGCGAGATTTCACGGCCAATCCGAAACTCCGACAGGTCTCCCTGTCGGTCCGACCCGTTGACCAGTAGCCCGAAGATGACGGACTTGCGCCTGAGCCGTTCGGCTTTTGCACTGTCTCCTCGACAAGACGTCGCGGCCTCGGAAAGTCGCGCGGCGGCATGCAGAATGTCAGCGAGGTCGAATGCCTTCAGAAAGCCCTGAACCTTTGCGCGTTTGCCTTCCGGCTGATCTTCCGCTTCCGCCCGCAACTGTCCGCGAATATCCGCGAACGCTTCTGCGGCGGCCCGGTCGAAGAGCCGGCCGCGATAGGCGTAGCCTTCCACACGCTCGAAGTAGTCCGCGGCCGAACGAGGGCTGATACCTCTTTCGACGAGCAGGTAGCGCAGGAATACCTCGGCGAGATCGGGACAGAAGGTCTCACCGAGCGCGATGCCGTGCGCGGCAGCCCAGATCCGGGCGGTTTCGCAGGTCCCGATGGCGGCGACGACGGACGCGCGCGACTTCTCCCGAAGCGGCTTGTAGGCCGTCTCACCGCGGCGAACGACCCGGTCGAGAAGAGGGAGAGCGTCGCGCCAAAGCGCAGGCCATTGCTCGGGCAATGCAGCGATCCGGGTGGATCGCCGGGGTTTCTTCGGTTTGCTGCCGTAGTTGGAGTTGAGCCAATGGTCCCAAGACTTCGTCACGTCTCGGGCCGGGGCAAGCGGCACGGTGGGATCAAACCGGGAAAGGGCCGAGATCAAGGTCCGGTAGCTCGTCCGGCTGCTCGCGGCCGCCTCGAAGTCTTCGCGGTTTGCAGTTTCGGGCGTTCGGCCCGCCGCCGCGAGAGCGCCGTAGAGGCGCTCGAGCGCGGCGGGTGCGCCGCGCCCCTTGAGCGTGCCCTCAACGACTGCCTCCGCAACCGCGTGGGCGACAGGGCGGGGCACGTTCTGCATTCGCGCAAGCAGCCGTGCGACCCGCTCGGCGCGCGAGAAAGGTTGATGAGCCATAAGACCTCCTCAGGAAAGGTGGAGTGTCGGGTCGAGGCGCTGGATGACCTCGGCAAAGAGACGTGCCGCTTCGCGTCCGGCACCCCGCGCATAAAATGCCTGCACCGTATCGAGCTTGTCTCCGAGCAGGTCTGCAACGACGCCGTAGGCGCCGGGGTTTTGTGCAATGTAGAGCGTCGCGCCGACATGCCGCATCAGATGCGGATTGAGGCCGATCACGCCAATGCGCGACATCCCCCGATTCCAAAACTTGTTGAATGTGCCTCGCGAGATCGGCCCGTCGCTATTGATACCCGGGAAGAGGTAAGGATTGAGATCGGGATCGATGTTATGACCCACGCACCACTTGGCGCGCCCTTCTTCGATCCAAAGAGCAAGAGTCTGCCATTGAACCGCCGGCACCTCGTGGAAAATGTCGCGATTGTTCTTCACACGCGTTCGGGCAATGTCGATCATCGCCAAAGACCCCTTGCGACGCGGGAGACGAAGCTCGGCGCCTTCTCCGCTCACTGTCAGCTCGTGGATGTTGCGCGTCCGCAGAGGTCGCGAAAGCTGGAGCGCCATCGCCGCCGAGGCCATTGCGATATGGAGCACCTCGGTCTGGGCATGCGCCCCCAATTTGTCCCACCCATCAAGCCCGCGCCGCGCTTCGCGTGCCAAAACGCGCGGACCTGTGAGGATGAGAACGGCGGAGCAATAGTCGGCCACGGTAGCGGCGGGATGCTCCTGCTGCGGGCGGCGTAAAAGTCGTCCACTTTTGCCCTTTCTGGCGACGGGAGGGTGCGAGGATTTTCACCGTGGACTTGTATCGCAAGGTTCGACTTGCCTGCGCCGAGGGGATGAGCCAGCGCGAGGCGGCGCGTCACTTCGGGATTTCACGCGACAGCGTGCAGAAGATGTTGGCGTATTCGGTTCCGCCGGGCTACCGGCGCAAGGCGCCGATCAAGCGCCCGAAGCTGGATGGTTTTACCGAGATCATCAACGCCTGGCTGGAAGAGGACCGCGGCGTCCCGCGCAAACAGCGGCACACCGCCAAGCGGGTGTTCGAGCGGCTCCGGGACGAACACGGCTTCACCGGCGGCTACACGATCGTGAAGGATTACATTCGTGAGGATGACCGGCGCGGTCGCGAGATGTTCGTGCCGCTGGCCCATGCGCCCGGGCATGCCCAGGCCGACTTTGGCGAAGCGATGGTCATCATTGATGGTGTCGAGCAGAAGGCGCATTTCTTCGCCTTCGACCTGCCACATAGCGATGCCTGCTATATCCGGGCCTATCCGGCTGCGACCTCCGAGGCCTGGGTCGACGGGCATGTTCACGCCTTCGGCTTCTTCGGTCGGGTGCCGGTGTCGGTGCTCTACGACAACGACAGGTGCCTGGTGGCACAGATCCTGCCGGATGGCACCCGCAAGCGGGCCAGGCTGTTCAGCGGGTTCCTGTCACATTACCTGCTCCGTGACCGCTATGGCCGTCCCGGCAAAGGGAACGACAAAGGCAGCGTCGAGGGGCTGGTGGGCTATGCCCGGCGCAACTTCATGGTGCCGGTGCCGCGCTTCCCCTCCTGGGAGGCCTTCAACGCCTGGCTGGAAGAACAATGCCGCAAGCGTCAGGGCGATGTTCTGCGCGGCCATACCGAGACGATCGGCACGCGCCTTGACCGGGATCTCGAGGTGATGTCGGCGCTGCCGCCAGCCCCTTTCGATGCCTGCGATCAGGCGAGCGGGCGGGTCACCTCGCAGGCGCTGGTGCGTTACAAGACCAACGACTATTCCGTGCCGATCGCCTACGGCCACCGCGATGTCTGGCTGCGCGGCTATGTCGACGAGGTGGCGATCGGCTGCGGCGGCGATCTGATCGCGCGCCATCCGCGCAGCTATGAGCGCGAGGATGTCGTCTTCGACCCGCTCCACTACCTTCCGCTGATCGAGAAGAAGATCAATGCCCTGGACCAGGCCGCGCCGCTGACAGGCTGGGAGCTGCCGCCCGAGTTCGCAACCCTGCGCCGCCTGATGGAAGCACGCATGCTCAAGGCGGGGCGGCGTGAGTTCGTCCAGGTCCTGCGGCTGCTGGAGGCCTTCGAGCTCGACGATGTGCAAGCCGCCGTGAAGACGGCCCTGCGCATGGGAGCCATCGGCTTCGACGCCGTCAAGCATCTGGTGCTGTGTCAGGTCGAGAAGCGACCGCCGAAGCTCGACCTCGACGTCTATCCCTACCTGCCGCGGGCCGAGGTCGGAAAGACCTCGGCGGCCAGCTACATGTGCCTGATCTCGGAGGAGGCCCGATGACCGACGCGCCTGACCTCCTGCTCGCCCATCATCTGAAGACGCTCAAGCTGCCGACCTTCCTGAGGGAATACGACAAGCTCGCGCGCCAGTGCGCCGCGGAGGGGCAGGACCACGTTCGCTTCCTGGCGCGCCTGGTGGAACTCGAACTGATCGACCGCGAACGGCGGATGGTCGAGCGCCGCATCAAGGCGGCGAAGTTCCCGGCAACCAAGAGCCTCGACAGCTTCGACTTCAAGGCGATCCCCAAGCTCAACAAGATGCAGGTGCTGGAACTCGCCCGCGGGGAATGGATCGAGCGGCGCGAGAATGTCATTGCCCTCGGCCCGAGCGGCACCGGCAAGACCCATGTCGCCTTGGGCCTTGGACTGGCCGCCTGCCAGAAGGGCCTTTCCGTCGGCTTCACCACCGCCGCCGCATTGGTCCACGAGCTGATGGAGGCCCGCGACGAGCGCCGCTTGCTACGCCTGCAAAAACAGATGGTCGGATACAAGCTCCTGATCATCGACGAGCTGGGCTTCGTGCCTCTGAGCAAGACCGGCGCCGAGCTGCTGTTCGAACTGATCTCGCAGCGCTACGAGCGGGGCGCCACCATGATCACCAGCAATCTGCCCTTCGACGAATGGACCGAAACCTTCGGCTCCGAGCGCCTGACCGGCGCTCTGCTCGACCGGCTCACCCACCATGTCCACATCCTCGAGATGAACGGCGACAGCTATCGGCTCGCACAGAGCCGCGCGCGCAAGTCCGCCGACACCGCCTGATCCAGCCGATAAAGGCTTGGCCCTCACGGGCCAAGGCGGCCAGTCAACCGCCAGCTATCTGGGAAGCGCGGCTGACTGGCCGCCGCCTCATGGCGCGCGTCGCGCCCAAACCCGAAGTGGCCGGTTATTGCGCCGCCCAATGGCCGGATTTCACTCCGCCGTTGACATCTCTCGTGGATCATGCGTCAGCGACGTCGCGTAGAGATGCAGCCAAGTGTTCCGCAAGCCCTCCGAGAGCTGTCCGCCGTGCGCAACGCGTATAGCTTCGAGGTCATCACGGATCTGACGAAAACGTGCCGCCGGAGGGAGGCCGAAAGGCATCTCGCGTGGATTTACGTTCGTGTGCCGCTTCGCGCGTTTTGCTGCGCGAAGCAATTGAAATTCAGCGCGGGTGGGCAGTCCCGCAGCTTGGAAGATCTCATCGGAGAGCGCATCGAAGTCATGCCGTGCGGCGCTTCCGCCGGAGACGCGCACCCGTCTTTTGGACTTTTCATTGATACTGCCCGGAAGCCGAAAGATGCGCGCCGCTTCCTGGCTTGCGCGATCGACACCGAACCTTGCGAAAACATCCCCGAGTGCGCGCATCGTCGATTGCCAGCGAGGCAAAGCTTGGGGCGGCATTTCATCGATGAGCCAAATCAGCGCCGAACCTCGCCCGCTCCGCAGCACCATGGAGGGCGCGGGAAGGTTGGAGGCGCAGACGTGGCGCAGGATTGCCGCTTCGGCCTCGTCCTGGCTCTGCGCGCGCCATTCAGCCGTCTTGTGCCAGTCCAGGTCTACGTAGAGCGCGTTCAATGCCTTGAGCTGGTCGAGGTTTCGCCGTCGTGCAAATCGGTTCATAGACAGGTATGCTCGACCATCGAGCAATCCTGACAAGCCTATACTCAGGTCATTGGCGGCGAGGCATTGGTTGCGCGCCCTGGAACCTTCAAACCAAAGGATTGCAGGCCGACCGTGGCCGGAGTTGGGGTGAAGAAGGTGAAGATAAGCTTCCGCAGAAAGATCTTTGATCGAGCACGGGGCGGGGAGTGTGGCGTGGCTTTGCATCGACGGGACATGGAGCGGTCTATGCGGTGCGGAAGCGATAGGTTTGAAGCGCTCTGCCTACACTTTTAGACCGTTTGAAACTGGAGTTTTCAACTAAGCTTTCCTAGCTGGGAGAGGCGCGGAAACGCCTGAAAGCTGAGCTACTCCCCATCTCTTGGACAGGATCTGACGTAATTTAAGCTACTCGTTGCACCTGCTGACCGGGTTGGTTGATATCATGTCTCTGCCAATAGACCAGCGCCGGTGGCTTGCCGCCGAGGGCTGAGTGAGGGCGCTGGTGGTTGTAGAAGGTCATCCATTTCCGGATCGCCGCCTTTGTCTCCGATCCTGTCTCCCAGGCATGCAGGTAGACGCATTCGTATTTCAGGGTTCGCCACAGCCGCTCGATGAAGATGTTGTCGAGGAATCGGCCTTTCCCATCCATCGAGATGCGCACGCCCGACCGGCGGAGCCGATCCGTCCAAGCGAAGGACGTGAACTGAGAACCCTGATCCGTATTCATTATCTCGGGCGGGCCGAACTTGTGGATGGCTTCGTTCAGCGCCTCGACACAGAAGTCGGCCTCCAGCGTGTTCGAGATCCGCCAAGACAGAACCTTGCGGGTGTGCCAGTCCATGATCGCCACGAGGTAGAGGAACCCGCGCCGCATGGGCAGGTAGGTGATATCCGAGCACCAGACCTGGTTCGGGCGATCCACCCGCAGACCTCGCAGCAGGTAGGGATAGGTCTTGTGCCCCTTCGCCGGCCTGCTTGTGTTGGGTTTCTGGTAAATCGGCATGAGCCCCATCAGGCGCATCAGTCGCCGTATCCGCTTCTCGTTCACCAGGTGGCCGTCGTTACGCAGGTGCCAGGTCATCTGGCGGACACCGAAGAACGGGGTCTCCAGGAACTGCTCGTCGATCTGCCGCATCAGGCCGAGGTTCTGTTCGGTTTCGCCCTTCGGCTCGTAGTAATAGGATGAGCGTGCGATCGACAGCAGCTTGCACTGCTGCCCAATCGACAGATCCGAATGGTTCGGCTCGATCATGCCACGCCTCACTTCCCGCCCCAAGGCTTCAGCTTTCGTTCCAAGAGTTGGCCACCGCCAGCTCCCCGATCTTGGCGTGGAGCTCCTTCACCTGCTCCTCGTCGATCTCGGGCTTCCTTCGGCCCCCGCGCTCGAACACGCCCGACGCGCCTTCGAGCAAGGCCCGCTTCCATTGATGGATCATCGTTGGATGCACCCCGAACCGGCTCGCCAGCTCGGCCGCTGTCTCTTCACCCTTCAGGGCTTCCAGCGCGACCTTTGCCTTGAACTCGGGTGCGTGCTGCTTGCGTTTCGACATCTCTGATCTCCTTCTCGTCGAAGATCAGCAGACTGCAAATCGTAGCTTATGTCAGTGTCCGAATTTCAGGGGGTAGCTCAAGCGTCGGAGTTCACGGAAGCGCATAAGGCGTTCATTTTGAAACAAGGCGAGGACGGCACGCTGGTCGCGGAGAACTCTAGCAAGGCGCATCGCGCCAACGCGAGGGTCGCAGCACCCTCCTAGACAGAGATTACCCGTGCGGAGCGGCTGCCGGTCAGGGCAACGACCGCCTCGAAATTGCGGTGCGCGGACGATTGACACGCAGTGACCCTGCCGGATGAAGCCTTCCTCCAACCGCCTGTTCGGCAATCATCTTCCGGTCAGTCCTCAAGTTGCTGCTCCCAACCTTAGCACACCGAAAGCTAGAGATTTGTGGGAGCAGAGCACTTTCGATGGCATTGCCTATCTCAATGGCGTGTCATCGTGCATCGAGACTGTTTGCCGCTCGATCATCCGGTGGACCCGGACCGGCTCTTCCCCCTTGTGCAATGCGATAAGGCGGTCCGTCACGTCGCGATCAGCCTGGGTCCGGCGTTCGTTATGTCGAACATACTCCACCCAGGTCGGCACGTGATAGGTTTCGGTCCAGATGTCCGGGTTTTCGAGATCGCGAAGCAGCGACCATTGCTGGGCACCATCGCGGATCCGGATTCGTCGGCGTTCGCTCATCAGCGCAAGAAAGTCGGGAATGTTTTCCTGAGCAATATCGTAATCGACGAGGATCATGATCGGACCGCTGCGCTGTCTCAGGTCGAGCCGGAGATATGGCTCTTTGAAGCGGTTCAGGGGGGCCAGATCCAGATACTCGGAATTGGGGAGCGGCGCGAGAAGTCCCACCCCGGCGCCGATCACAAGCATGGCGGCGGCGAACAGAAGTGCGAACCGAAGATCGAAGGTTTCTGCAAGGGTACCCCAGAGCCAGCTTCCGCCCGCCATGCCGCCAAAGACACCGGTCTGGTAGAGCGCCAGCACACGCCCCACCACCCATCGAGGTGTTGAGAGTTGCATCGTTACGTTGAAAAGCGACAGCGAGATGACCCAACAGATTCCGGCGAAAAGCATCGCGATGGCACAGATCACTATGCTGTCGCTCAGGGCGAGCACGGCGGAGCTCGCGGCAAAGCCGAGAAACCCGATCCGCGTGATATGTTCGCTTTGAAAACGTGCCCGGAATTGCGCATTCCCCAATGCGCCAAAAACAGCACCCAGCCCGAAACATCCAAGCAATAGGCCATAATCGAACGCGCCACCGTGCAGGTGGTCTCGCACGACCAGCGGCAAAAGCGCCTGGATCGCGACTGCCGCAAGGCCGAACAAGAAACCACGCAGAATGACACGGATCAGGTTCGGCGACATGGCGACATAGCGCAGCCCGGCAGCAAAGGCAGGGCCCAGAGGCTCTGGTGGTAGGCTTCGGGGTGGCATGGCGGGCCGCCAGTTGAACAGCGCCGCGATAATCGCAACGTAGCTCAGCGCGTTCACGGCAAAGGCCGCCGCTGCGCCTGCGATCGCAACGATCATACCCCCCGCCGCAGGGCCGATGCTGCGCATCATGTTGAAGCCCATGCTGTTCACCGATACGGCGGCGGGCAATTCATCGCGTGTCACAATATCGCCGACGGAGGCCTGCCAGGACGGATTATGAAGCGCCGTGCCGCAGCCTATCAGGAAGGTAAATGCGAGAAGAAGAGGCGCGGAAAGAAGCTCTTTGTAGGCCAGTATTGCGAGGGTTACCGAGACGAGCAGCATGAACGACTGTGCGACGATCATGATTTTTCTGCGATTATAATTGTCGGCGAAAACGCCTGCCGCGAGCGAGAAGACCATGATTGGTAGGGTGACGGACGCCTGCACCAGAGCCACCATGCTCTGGGACGAGGTCAGAGCCGTCATCATCCAAGCGGCCCCCACAGCTTGAACCAGACCTCCGAAATTGGATGCGAGGGTCGCAATCCAGAGCATGCGGAAGGTCTGGTTACGAAAGACGGTGAGAGTCGGCTCCGAACGGGGCATTGCGTTCCCTTTCCGAGAAAATCTCCACCCGCCATGGACCGACAGGTTTCAGGAATTCTATGGGATTAGCACACTTGTGTTCGAAGGTAACACTCTCGAGGCGAGGTGTGGCGGGAGCAGTGCGCAAATCTGCTTGGCCTATCTCGTGGCCTCCCGACCAAGAGATGACTTTGCATCAAAATGGGCGGCGCCGGTAAAGCCAGTGTCGCCAGGGCTGTGTCCGCAGGGAGGTGGTAAGGGCAAAGCATACCGGAAAATTTAGGACAAAAAGACAAATAATAAATATTATGTAAATTTTATGCCGTTATAGATTTGGGACACGAGCGGCGAGCAAGTCCTCCTGCAGTTCACGCAAGACAATCCGTGCTCGCTCAGTCAAATCGTTCTCGGGATTATCGATCGCGCGGACGATATCAAGCTTGAACACCCCGGCGCCTTGGCGAAGCGCGACGTCGTGTTCCAAGCAATACGACCGCATCTGACATATGAGATTGGTCCGCCCCTTCACAAGCCGGCTGCGAACACGATGCAGCATCTGCAAATCGACCTGATGTGCCTCTTTTATGCCGACGAACCTCATCGTGGGTCTGGTCGCAGCTTCCGCGATCGCCTCAGCATCAATGATGTCGTTCTTGTGCGACTTTACGTAGGGCTTGACGAACTGAGCCGTGATAATGCGGACCCCATGGCCGAGCTCCCGAAGCTTCCTGGCAAGCCACTGCGAACCCGGACAGGCTTCCATGCCGACGAGGGTCGGGTCTGCCTGCGCAAAGAACTGAAGAATTGTGTCGCGCCGCAGCTTGGCCTTCTGGACAGGAGCGCCCGAGGCGTCGAGGCCCACAACGTGAAAAAGCGTCTTGCCGATGTCGACGCCGAAGACAGCGCAGGTTTTAGGGTCGATGTGCATCTTCATACCTCCCGAGTTGATCTCCAACTATTGTCGCCCGTGGCGGCAGGGCGAACCATCCCATTAGCTCTGAAGCCTGGCCGTTTGCGCGTGATCGTGACCGGGATGTGCGTTGATTGGGGCGTGTCGATCTGGAAGGCTTGTGGGGCCATTTGTTTCGACACATCCACCTAGCACTACAAATCCCGGCGCACGGACCAGGCTGCCGTCGAGAGGCGGATCAAGGAGATTGCAGAAACGCGTGTGCGCTATGGTTACAGGCGCGTCCACGTGCTGCTGAGACGCGAGGGCTGGGTGATCAACATGAAGAAGACCCGTAGGATTTACAATGAGTTGGGCCTGCAGCTCAGGAACAAGCACCCGAAACGGCGGGTGAAGGCGAAGCTGCGCGAAGACCGTCAGGAAGCCGTTGGACCAAACGATGTCTCCTTCTCGCGCATGTTTACATGCGCTGTCAGGCAGCGGAGCGATGGACTTCGTTCACGACCAGCTCGCCTTGGGCAAGAAGCTGCGTATCCTGACCGTTGTCGACACGCACTCGCGTCTTTGTCCGGCGATTGATCCGCGGTTCAGCTATCGGGGCAAGGATGTCGTTCGAAGGCATTGCCAACTTGTCGTCGTCTGCGGTGGAGTTTAGGCGATCGTCATGAAGATTCCAGCTGAGATGCCCCGCCTGAAAGGCTACCGTTTCCCCCGCGAAATTGTCGTTTATGCTGTCTGGGCCTACCACCGGTTTGCGCTGAGCACGGCGGATGTAGAGGATCTGCTCGCCGAGCGGGGCGTAATCGTCAGCCGGGAAACCGTTCGTAAATGGGTGAACCGGTTTGGCCGGCATTTCGCGGATTGCATCAAGCGCGACCGGCCCGCTGCAGCAGATAAGTGGCACCTCGATGAAGTCGTCGTGCCGATTAACGGCGTGAAGATGTGGTTGTGGCGGGCCGTGGATGGGAGCGGGGATGTGCTCGACATTCTGGTGCAGCCAAGGCGAAATGCCAAAGCGGCCAGGCGATTTCTGAAACAGTTGATCACCCGATTTGGCCAGCCCCGCATTATCATTACAGACAAATTGCGCAGCTATATCAAACCGATCCGTCAGCTGGCGCCGGACGCCGACCACCGCGCCCACAAAGGGATCAATAACAGGATCGAGGGCTCGCACCGACCGACCCGGAAGCGAGAGAAGCTCATGGGCAGGTTCAAATCGCTAAGACAGGCGCAGCGCTTCCTTTCCGCCCATGACCAGATCAATACGATTTTCAAACCCCGCCGCTACCGCCTTTCCGCAATCTCATACCGCCACGCCAGAGCCGACGCTTTCGGCCTTTGGGAAGACTTTGCTGACGAAATGGCCGCTTGACCAGCAGGGTCCTCACTCATCTCAATCAGGCGAAAATAAGTTGGCAATCCCGTTCGATTACATCGAGTTCTTCTACAACCCGCAGCGCAAGCACGTTAGAAACGGAATGCTGTCACCGATCGCCTTCGAACAGCAGCAGAAACTGAAACTGCAAGGCGTCTAGGAAACTAGGGGCTATTCATTAGGACGCAGTGAAAGTGCAATGCGCCTAATGATGTACAGGCCTCCTTAGTGACAGGCTACACCCGGATTTGGTGCGTTTGAGCAAGAAAATTGGGCGGAATACGTCATAATATGCCTATTTTATGATCAAAAATGAAGCCCTATGTCTTTGTAGACAATCTTGAATCAAAAAGGGTTGGTCTGCGCCTGTAATGATTGTAGACAATCTACATCCAAGATTCGCAGCGAGATTTCACGATGAACGGCATGATCAAGCGAGAAACGATGGGCGCTCAGCTTAGCAGTCTGCTGCGCGGCGCCATCCTGTCGGGCGAGTTTGAGCCAGGGGAGGCAGTGACCGAAACGGCGCTGGCTGTTCGCTTCGGCGTCAGCCGCGGGCCGATGCGCGAAGCAATGCGGCATCTGATTGACGAAGGCTTGCTCATCACCGTTCCCTATACAGGGACGCGCGTGCTGCAGCTCACCTCTGCCGACATCGACGACATTTACTCCATGCGCATTTGCCTCGAGATATTCGCCTTTGAGCAGATCTGGGAGCGGCGCGACGATAGCTTCCACGTGGCACTCAGAGCGCGACATGCGGCGCTCACCGAGGCCATCGACGCGGGCGACGACATTCGCTCCATCGATGCCGAACTCGATCTTCATGGTCTTGTCTACGAGACATGCGGCAACGGGATACTGCTGTCGAGCTGGAGCGGCATCCGCGCCCGTCTGCAGCTCTACTGGGCGGCGCACCACCGTGCCCATGGCATTACTGGCCCCAAGCGGGAAAGCCACGATGACTACGTTCGCTTCGCACTGGGAGACAGCTGCGAGCGGATGAAGGACGAGATCCGCGACCACATGAGCCGCGGGCTCGACAAAACCATGGCCTTCGTCTCCTCGGTCGAGGTGTAAAAGGTCAGTTCCAACGGGAGAAAAAAATGAAAAGACGTACCCTCATTCTTGCTGCCACTGCGGCGATGGCATTTGCGCCAAGGGCTCGCGCTCAGGGCGGCGGCACTATGGCACAAATCAAAGATTCCGGCAAACTGCGCATCGGTGTCGCATCGGCCGAACCGTGGTTCTACAAGGACCCGATGTCGGAACAGTGGACAGGCGTAGGCGTCGCCATGGGCAAGCGCATGGCAGACGAACTTGGCGTGGAAATGGTCCCCGTCGAGACGTCTTGGGCCAATGCTGTGGCCGGACTGCAGGCCAATCAATTCGATATCATGTTCGTGCTCGACCCAACGGAGGAGCGCCGGAAGGCTCTTTCCTTCCCGAAGAACCCTCTGTTCTATTACGCTATGGGCGCGCTGGTGAAAGAGGACTCCAAGGCAAAGACCTGGGACGAGTTCAACACGCCTGAGACCCGCATTGGCGTAACTCTTGGAACCTCGCTCGACCGCAATGTGACCGAGATGATGCCGAAGGCGCAGATCAATCGCTTTTCGTCCAACGATGAAGCTATCGCTGCCTTCGCAGCAGGCCGTGTTGATGCCGTTGTGCAGTTTCACCCGGCACTTGTCGTGCAGTATTCTCGTCTGAAAATTGGCAAGGTGCTTCTACCGGAGCCGGTCAAGCCGGTCGCAACCTCTGCAGGCATGCGACAGGAGGACAACCCTGAGTTCCTTAATTGGGTGAACAAAACCTTCGCCGACTTCTACGCTGCCGGAGTCCCAGATCAACTCTTCGATGCCTACCTCACGAGCAAGGGCATTGATCCCACCGGCATCCCCGGCCTGATCAAGGAAGACTGGTAAGGCCAAGTGCGGACCCGCCACAAGAAGGCAGGTCCGCGTCCTCTCTGACCTAACGAAAGTCGTCACATGGACTACTCTTGGGATTTCGGCCCGGTTTTGAGCATTTCGACATGCTCGCATTGGGAATGCTCAACACTGTCAAAATCGCTGTGGTTTCGATCGTGCTGGGTGTCCTCGTGGGACTCGTTCTCGCGATGATGCGCCTCTCGACACGCAAGTGGCTCACAATCCCGGCGCTTGTCTTCATCGAGTTCTACCGGAACACGCCGCCCATTGTTCACTTCTTTTGGTTCTTTTACGCGCTACCGGTGATGCTGGCCATCAGCCTCGACCCCTATTTCGCGGCAGTTCTGGCTCTGTCGACGCAATCTGGCGCCTTTTATGCCGAAGTTTTCCGAGGCGGCATCGTATCGATCGAGCGCGGCCAGTGGGAAGGCGGAAGGGCGCTTGGCATGACCCATTCCGCGCTCATGCGCCGAGTGATCGTGCCGCAGGCTATCTCTCGAATGGTGCCTCCATTCATCGAAAGAAGCTTCGAACTGCTGAAAACGACTGCATTGGCCTCGACGCTTGCCTACGCAGACCTGCTCTACCAGGCCATGCTTGTAAACGCCGAGACCTTCCGTCCGCTCGAAGTCTACACGACCATCGCGCTGATGTACCTCGTGCTGCTGGTTACAGCCAGTCAGCTCGCCCGCCTCGCCGAAGCCCGGCTAACGGCCTACCAGTAAGGACGCCACGATGAATTACGTCCCCGACTTCAGCGTCGTCACCGACAACTGGATTGTCCTAATGCGCGGGCTCTGGGTCACCATCCAGATTTGGATCCCCTCAATTGTCATTGGCCTCGCTGGTGGCTTCCTATTGGCACAGGCGCGGCTGGCGCGCAGCGGCTGGATCCGCGGCAGTGGACTCGTCTATGTCGAGCTCTTCCGCGACACACCGGTGCTGATCCAACTGATCTGGTTCTACTATGCCTTCCCGATCCTCATCGGCGTGCAGCTCAGCCCATTTGCCGCAGCACTTCTCGGTTTGACCCTCAACACGTCGGCCTATGCCTCGGAAATCTTCCGTGGCGGTATCAAGTCGATCCATCGCGGCCAGATGGAGGGTGCGCTTGCCATTGGCATGACCCATAGGCAGGCCATGCGCCGAGTGATCCTGCCGCAAGTGATCAAGCGTATGCTGCCAGCCTTCACCAATCGCACAATCGAAGTGGCCAAGATGTCCTCGTTGGCCTCGGTGATCTCAGTGCATGAACTGATGTACCAAGGTCGCCTGCTGTCCTCGACATACTACCGACCCTTCGAGATCCTGACCGCGGTGGCTTTCATCTACTTCGTCCTGATCTACCCCGGCACCTTCCTCGCAGGGCGCCTCGAAAAGCACTTGGCGCGGTCCAACTGACCCGGAAAGGAACTCTCATGACCGGCAAACCCATTCTAGAAATTAAGGGGCTGCACAAGCGGTTCGGCGACCACCACGTGCTCAAGGGAATCGATTTTACCGTCGAGCCGGGCGAGCGCATCGCGATCATCGGCGGCTCTGGCTCCGGAAAGTCCACCTTCCTGCGATGTATGAATTTCATGGAAACGCTGAGCGAGGGCGAGATCTGGCTAGACGGAACTCGCATCGGTGTCGAGAAGAAAGGCACCGTCACCTATCCTGAGAAGCAGCTTTGCCAAGTGCGCGAAAGGCTCGGGATGGTTTTCCAGCAGTTCAATCTTTTCCCTCACATGAGCGTTCTCGACAACGTAATGGAGGGTCTGGTGACGGTGAAGGGTATGTCAAAGGCCGAAGCCCGCAAGACCGCCGAAGCTGAGCTCGCCAAGGTCGGCCTGTCGGAAAAGCACGATGCCTGGCCTGGGCTCCTCTCCGGCGGTCAGCAGCAACGCGTCGCAATCGCTCGCGCGCTGTCGATGCAGCCCGAGATCCTTCTGTTCGATGAACCAACCTCCTCACTCGATCCCGAACTGGTGGGTGAGGTTTTGCGTGTCATCAAGCAGCTGGCCGAAGAGGGGCGCACCATGCTCCTCGTCACCCATGAACTTGGCTTCGCCTATCACTTCGCTACCAAAGTGATTTTTCTCGCAGAGGGCGTCTTTCACGAGGTCGGCACCCCGGACGAGGTCCTCAAGCACCCCAAGCAGGCGCGCACCCAGGACTTCCTGCGTCGTTTCGGCGAATTCGCATTCTGAACATCCCTGACTTCAAGGTAAGACTATGACCCCCCTCAGCAATTCCTCTTCTCAAAGCTACGTGAAAGACCCGCGCAATGACGCCGTGGAAATTTACGTGAACGGTGAATTCTTCAGCCGAGACGAGGCCAAGGTCTCGATCTTCGACGCGGGTTTCGTGCTTGGCGACGGCGTCTGGGAAGGCATTCGCCTGATAAACGGCAAGCTTCTTGCCATCGATGAACACATCGACCGCATCTTCGAGGGCGCGCGCTCGATCCAGCTCGACATCGGTTACGACAAGGCCGGCCTCGTCGAGGAAATCTGGAAGTGCCTGCGCCACAACCGGATGGAAGATGGCGTCCACATCCGCATGATGATTTCGCGTGGGCGCAAGTCGACACCGAACCAGGATCCGCGCTTCATCGTCGGCGGTGCCACGATCGTCATTGTCGCCGAATGGAAGCAGCCCAACCCCGAGCTTAAGGCCAAGGGGCTCAAGTTGATGACCTCGACGATTCGCTGTTCGACACCGGACGTCTTCGACCTGCGTCTGAACTCGCACAGCCGACTCAACTTTATCCAGGCGCTGATCCAGGCGATCAACATGGGTGCCGACGAGGCGCTTATGCTGGACGATCGCGGGTTCGTGGCGTCTTGTAACTCGACAAACTTCTTCATCATCCGTGGTGAGGAACTTTGGACTTCAGATGGTTTGACTTGTTTCAACGGCATCACGCGCAAAAAAGCCATCAAGGTCTGGAAAGATGCAGGGCTCACGGTAAGAGAAGCCCCCTTCACACTGGCGGAAACCTACTCTGCAGACGAGGCCTTCTGCACCGGAACGCTCGGTGGCATCACCCCCGTGGCCAGCATTGACGGTCGTCCCATCGGCACGGGCAAGCCTGGACCGAAAACGGCCAGAATGAACGAACTCTACCAAGCCTATATTGAAGGCTAGTGATGGCAGATCGCTTGCGCCTTTTTCGCAGGCGGTCAGTCCTGCGCCGACTTTTCGCCCCTTTCCGGCTGCGAACACTGATCCGGCGCAATGAAATAGCCTATACTGCACTCGCGGCCATCGTTGGGCTCTTTTCGGGGCTCGCGGTGGTCGGGATGCAGGAGCTGATCCAGCTGATGGGGCTCTGGATATTCGGCTCTGAGACTCCCGTAAGCGGGGCTGACACGCTCGCCCCCCTGCGGAGGCTTGCCGGGCCGGTCATCGGCGGGGTGCTCGTCGGGTTGAGCTACCTTATCGGCAGGCGCTGGTTCCGCCGTGTCGCCGACCCGATCGAGGCGAACGCGGTCGGCGGCGGCAAGCTCAGCATTCTTGGCAGCCTGTACATCTCTGCCCAAACCGTCCTGTCGAGTGGTTTTGGCGGCTCGGTGGGCATGGAGGCGGCCTATACGCAGGTAGCCTCAGGTGGCAGCTCCTGGCTGGGGCAACGTTTACGCTTACGGCGCGAGGAATTACGCCAACTCGTTGCTGCGGGTGCCGGTGGCGCCATCGCTGCGGCCTTCGACGCACCGCTGGCCGGGGCATTCTACGCCTTCGAGTTGGTGCTGGCTACCTATAACGTGGCAGCGCTGCTGCCGGTGCTGGCAGCATCCATAGCGGCAACTTCCATTACTAGATTGATCAGCAACAGTCATGGGCCAAACCTCTTCTTTGCTGGCGAGATCCCTGTGGAGGGATACCTGCCCATTGCCCTGCTGGCAGTGCTGTCCGCTGGCGTCGGCATTGTCATCATGCGCTCGGTGGCGATGATGGAGCACGTCTTTGGCAAAAGTCCGATCCCCGGATGGGGGCAGCCAATTATCGGCGGGCTGGTGGTCGGCGTCCTCGCCCTGACCTCACCTCAGGTGCTGTCCTCCGGCCATGGCGCGATGACCTTAGTGCTGGGAACCAACATGACGGTCTGGGCACTGCTGGCGCTTTTCGGCCTGAAGATCGTGGCCTCGATCGTTTCGCTGGGCTCAGGCTTTCGCGGAGGCCTCTTCTTTGCCTCACTACTGCTAGGCGCCATCCTGGGCAAGGTCTTCGCTATCGGCTGGATGCTGGCCTTCGGCCTGCAGGTTCCAATCGTTGTTTTTGCCGTGGTCGGCATGTGCGCGCTCGCCACCTCGATCATCGGGGCGCCAATGGCGATGAGTTTCCTCGCCCTTGAAATGACCCAGAGCCTCCCACTCGCGCTCGCGGTGCTCTTTTCGGCGCTGCTTTCAACTTCGATTGTTCGGCAGTTCTTCGGCTTTAGCTTCTCCACTTGGCGCTTCCACCTGCGTGGAGAAACGATCCGCTCGGCCACCGACGTCGGTTGGATCCGTGATCTCTCAGTCGGCCGCCTTATGCGGCGTAGCCCGAACACGATGCCTACGACCGCGACCATCGCCGAGGCGCGGCGGCGCTTCCCACTCGGATCGACCAAGACGGTTCCGCTGTTGGACCAAACAGACAGTTACGCAGGTATGTGCCAAATGACCGATCTGCACTCGGACGGCCAAGATCCAAAGGAGCGTGTGGCGAGCATCGCACGGCACAAATCCGCCTGGCTGCGGCCCGAACAGACCGTGCGAGACGCGATCGACGCCTTTGCCCGAAACGAGGCTGACACGCTCGCGGTGGTGTCCAACGATATGCAGGTGCTCGGCACGCTCAACGAGCATTACTGCCTCCGGCGCTATGCCGACGAAACGAACAAGCGTCTCTACCCGGCGCGACACTGAAAGGACCTTCTTGTGCGACTTCTTTTTATTGGCTGTGGCAACATGGGAGCAGCAATTGCAGCCGGTGCGTTGCGCAAGCGACCTGCCACCAAAATTACCGTCGTCGATCGTAATCCCGAGCGCGCTCGTGGTCTCTTGCCTGCCAGCGGGGCCGAATTTTACGGAGCGCTGCAGGATGTCACCGATGAAACTTTCGACGCAACCATACTCGCGATCAAGCCGCAGCAATTCCATGCGTTGCCCGGATCCTCTCTACCCAAGAACTGCGGTACGCTTATCTCTATCATGGCAGGCGTGACGCTGGACAGGATGCAGGTCAAGCTCGGCACCGACCGGGCCGTGCGCACGATGCCGAACCTGCCCGCGCTTGTAGCGCGCGGCATGACAGTAGGTGTTGCCGGGAAAGCTGTCTCCGAAGCGGACAAGGCATTGGTATCAGATATCTTCGAGGGCTCGGGCCGGTTCGAATGGCTCGAAAGCGAGGATCAGATCGACAGCGTCACAGCGGTTGCAGGCAGTGGACCCGGTTACATATTTGCCTTTGCACACTACATTACAGAGGCTGCCCGGGCCGAGGGGCTGCCGGGTGATCTCGCTGACACTTTGGTACGTCAAACGCTGCTTGGTGCGGCAGAACTCTTGCATTCCGATGCACGTTCTGCGCTGGAACTGAAGCGGGCAGTTACAAGCAAGGCCGGCACAACGGAGGCGGGGCTTGCCGTGTTCGAAGCCGAGGTTGGGCTGTCCGCCTTGTGCCGACGGGGCGTCGCTGCGGCGCGTGCCCGAGCAGAAGAGCTTGCTAGGGAAGACTGATCGGGACGGGTTTCGCGCTCTGGATGCAGTTGCAGAGGACGATCTTTTCGGAATGCAAAACCGCTCCTAGACATTGCGGAAAGGGAAGATTCGTTCGAGATTGCGTGACGGTGCCTTGGGCCATCGCCAGTTATTATCGGCGTATCGAAAATCGATCGAACAATTTCTCGAGCCGGGGGCATAACACCGCCTGTGCAACAAATGAACGCTCATTCGCCACCCGCTGAGCGGACGTCCGCGATAGGTGCAGCGAATGACCGCTTCCCGCCGATTCTGTGGAAAAACACCCGTTCGCGATTGCAGGAATTGGAAGCTTTCGTGATGTGCGAGTGCCGTAAGCGCTACGGCCTCACCCTATGCGGCGAGGCTTGACGGCTGATTGAATCGCCATGGCATCAGGTCTTCGATACCGCTTTGCGGGTGGCCATCGAGGATGGCGCGCAGGGTGGCGGCGATGTAGTCGACCGGGTTCACGTCGGACATCTTGCAGGTAGCGACCAGCGAGGCGAGCATGGCCCAGTTTTCCGCACCGATTTCGCTCCCGGCGAACAGCGCATTTTTTCTCGTCAGGGCGATCGGGCGGATCTGGTTCTCGACCGGGTTGGTGTCGAGCTCAAGCGTGCCGTCCTCGAGGAAGCGGATCAGTCCGGGCCAGTGCGCCAAGGTGTAGCGGATGTCTTCGGCGAGTTGGGATTTCTGCGGTATGCGCGAGAGCTGGGCTTCCAGCCAGGGTTTCAGCGCTGCAATGATCGGGACCGCATGTTCACGCCGGGCAGCGAGGCGCGCAGCCGCCTCCTTGCCCCGCACGGACTTTTCAATCTGATAAAGCAGCGCGATCTGGCGCAGCATTTCCTCGGCGATGGGCGAGCCGTCGCTCTCGAAGCGTTTCACGAAGCGGCGGCGGACATGCGTCCAGCAATAGACCAGTTGCCACGGGCCATTGTCGCGCGCGATTTCGGTCATCGCGTTGTAGGACTGGTAGGCATCGCACTGCAGGAAGCGGCCGCGGTATCCGGCGAGGAAGTTCAGTGGATGCGCCTTGCCCCGGCCGGGGGCGTAGTGGAACAGCACGATGGGTGGGTCGGCACCGCCATGGCCGCGATCATCGGACACGACGGCCCAGAAGAAGCCGCTCTTGGTGCGTTTCAGGCCCGGTTTCAGCACTGGCGCGCGAGTTTCATCCACGAAGATACGGTCGGCGCCACGCAGATTGGCACGCATGTGGTTGATGACGGGTATCAGGTGGAAACAGGCGCGCCCAACCCAGTTGCCGAGTGTGCCGCGGTCCAGATCGATCCCTTGCCGCTTGAAGATCTCGGCCTGCCGATAAAACGGCAGGTGGTCACCGAACTTCGAGACGATAATCGAGGCGATGAACAGCTCGGTGGGCAGCCTGCGCACACCGACGCATCCGGTCGGTCATTCCGACAACATCCGGTCAGGTGTTCCGGGGTATCCGATCATCCCGGTTTCGAGTTGTGAGACCGGCTGCTGGGCGATCGTGCAGCAGGGTAGCCTTGCCGTCATCGAGGACGAGCAAGGAGCCCCAGAATGAGACGATTGCCAATGCGCAAAATTTCAGAAGCCCTTCGCCTGAGGGCCACCGGATTGTCGACGCGGAAGATCGCGAGGAGCCTGAACGTCGGGCAGTCGACGATCAGCGAGTATCTCAAGCGGGCGGAACGGGCCGGACTGTGTTGGCCGCTCCCGGACGGGCTCGACGAAGCCGCGCTGGAACGACGGCTGTTTGCACCGCCGGGCGGCCAAACGCGCCGAGGATTAGCGCAGCCGGATTGGGCTGCGGTTCATCGGCAACTCCGCCGCAAGGGGGTCACGCTGTCGCTGATCTGGGAGGAGTATCGCGCCGCCCATCCGGACGATGGCTATGGATACAGTCGGTTCTGCGACCTCTACCGTCGCTGGGAAGGTCGCCTGTCGCCCACCATGCGCCAGCACCATGCGGCTGGCGAGCGCGTGTTCGTCGACTATTCCGGCGATACCATCGAGGTGATCGATGGCGAGACCGGCGCGATCCGCGTGGCGCAAATCTTCGTCGGGGTCCTGGGGGCCTCGAACTATACCTATGTCGAGGCGACCTGGACCCAGAGCCTGCCGGACTGGATCGGCGCGCATGTTCGCATGCTGGCCTTCTTCGGCGGTGTGCCCGAGCAGATCGTCTCGGATAATCTCAAGGCTGGTGTGACCAAGGCCTGCTTTCATGAGCCGCAGATCAACCGCACCTATGCCGAGATGGCCGCTCATTACGGCACGGCGATCCTGCCGGCGCGTCCCTACAAGCCTCGCGACAAAGCGAAGGCCGAGGTCGGCGTTCTTGTCGTCCAGCGCTGGATCATCGCGCGGCTGCGCAAACGGCGGTTCTTTTCTCTGGGCGAAGTGAACGCGGCGATCCGCGATCTGCTGCCGGGACTGAACGGCAAGGTGACCCGGCACCTGGGCGCCAGCCGCCGGGATCTGTTCGAACAGCCCGACCAGCCCGCGCTCCGGCCGTTGCCCGCGGCCCCCTACGAGTATGCCGACTGGGTCGAGCGGCGGGTCGGCCTCGATTACCATGTCGAGGTTCATAAGCACTACTACTCCGTGCCCCACCAACTCCTGAAGAAGACGCTCTGGGCTCGGATCACGGCCCGGACCGTCGAGATCTTCCATGAAGGACAGCGCGTGGCATCCCATGTCCGGACGTCCGGGAACCGCAAGCATACGACCGTGGCCGCGCACATGCCCGCCAGCCATCGCCGATATGCCGGGCTTACCCCCGCCGAACTGCGGCGCATGGCCGAGAAGATCGGTCCCAACACGGCGACCCTGGTGGATCTGATCCTGCGCGCCAAACCCCATCCCGAGCAAGGCTTCCGCGCCTGCATCGGGATCGTGCGCCTCGCCAAGCCCCATGGCCGGGACGCCCTTGAAGCCGCCTGCCTACGTGCTGGCGAGATTGGCGGCCTGTCTTACAGCTCGGTCAAATCAATCCTCCGGAACAACCTGCATCGCCGACGGCCAGAGACCCCCGCGGAGGGCCCGGCGATCACCCATCCCAATATCCGCGGCGCCAGCTATTTCCACTGAGAAGGAGACATCCGAATGCTCGACCATCCCACCCTGAACCACCTGCGTGCCCTCAAGCTCGATGGCATGGCGGAGGCCTTCGCCGAGTTGCAGCGGCAAGACGATGCCACCGAGCTCAGCCATGCCGAATGGCTGGGCCTTCTGATCGACCGCGAGGCCGCGAACCGCAGCACGAAGCGCTACCAGAGCCGGATGCGCGCGGCCAAGTTGCGCCATGGTGGCGCCGCCATCGAGGACGTCAATTACCGCGCCCCGCGGCAACTCGACCGGGACCTGTTCCGCCAGCTCGCGCACGGCGACTGGATCGGAAAGCGGCAAAATCTGATCATCACCGGCCCCTGCGGTGTCGGAAAGACCTGGCTGGCCTGCGCGCTCGGACAGAAGGCCTGCCGCGACGGTCGCACCGTCCTCTATCACCGCTTGTCGCGCCTGTTCGCCGATCTCGAACTCGCCCATGGTGACGGGCGGTTTCCCCGCTTGTTCCGCCAGATCATTCGCACCGACCTGCTCATCCTGGACGACTGGGGGCCCGAACGGCTGACAACATCGCAGCGCCGGGACCTGATGGAAATCGTCGAGGACCGCTACCAGAACGGATCGATCATCATCACCAGCCAACTGCCCGTCGACGCCTGGCACGACGTCATCGGCGAGCCGACCTTCGCCGATGCAATCCTCGACCGCATCGTCCACAACGCTCACAGGCTGCCCTTGGACGGCCCCTCAATGCGAAAGAACGAAACATGACGCGCGACAGCGTCACCGCCACGCGCGACGCCGCGCCAGCGTCGTGGGGCGCGCACGGCGCCGCGCGCGGCTCCCCTATCGCGAGCCTCGAAAAGCTTGACCGCATCAAACAGAGGCGACATCAAGAAAGCACGCTCAGTGGCGACGTCTCGCGGTGACCGGATATCCGGAACACCTGACCGGATGTTGTCGGAATGACCGACCGGATGCGTCGGTGTGCGCAAAAGGGGGGGCATTTTTGGATGCCTATTACCCCGCTACGGGGTCAAAATTGCATGCCTGTTCACAATCATAAGGTCTGGAAACACGTTCGCACCTCAAACCCTATCGAAAGCACCTTCGCCACCGTCCGGCACCGCACCGGCAAGACCAAGGGATGCCTGAGCCGGAAAACTGGGCTTGCCATGGCCTTCAGGCTGATGATGTCGGCGCAGGCGAAATGGCGAAAGCTGGACGGGGCCAATCGACTGCCCGAGATCGTCCAGGGCATTGCCTTCAAGGACGGGATCAAGCAACTTCAAGACGCCGCCTGATCAGGCCGTCACCAACTTTCGGGCATAGCTCATGTAGTTCAATGGCAGAAGCTCTTCGACCCTGTACATATTCCCAGCCACGATGGCGCTTAGGATAGCGGGCAGCCATCAAGAAGGGTCGACTGTGTTGAGCTTGCAGGTTTTTGCCCTTAGCCCAGAAACTTACGCATCCAACCAAGAGTCTCGCCGGTCTCGCCCACAGGTTTGTATTCTGCCCCGAGGGCCGCGTGATACCCCAGCTTGGAAATCAGCTCGAAAACATGACGGTAATCGACCTCGCCATGATCGGGCGCGCCGCGGTCGGGAACAGAGGCAAATTGGATATGCCCAATGTCACCTTGCAATGCCATAAGCCGATGAGTCAGATCTCCCTCAGTTAACTGCACATGATAGCAATCGAACATTAATTTCAGGTTTCGCTCACCAACTTGCCGAATGATTTCTAGAGCCTGGTCAGTCGTCTTCAGGAAATAACCGGGCGCGTCATAACCGTTAAGCGGCTCTATCAAAATGGTGATATTGCTTGGCGCAGCGGCGGCGCAGGCGTGGCGGAGCGCCTCTACAAACGTTGCATGCGCGGTGGGACCACTTGAGAACCCAGCCATGACATGCACGTTGGAGGCTCCAATCTCGCGCGCGTAGGTGATGGCCTCGTCAATGCTAGCCTTTGCCTCATCTTCACGACCGGGAAGCGCACAAAGTCCGTTATCGCCCGCGGCAACATTTCCACGCGCGGTATTGATCCCGAGCATTTTCAATTCCGTCTCGTCAAGCGCGGACCGGACTTCTTCAGAAGCGACGTTGTAAGGCCAGTGACATTCGACCGCGTCGAAACCTGCGACACTCGCGGCGCGTATCGCGTCGGGCAAAGGTTTGTCCGCCCACAGAAATCCAAGATTGGCTGAGAATTTCATGCATCCCACTCAACATTGAAGGTTTTGACTAGCTTCTGAATCTGGCCCGCATCTAGACCGCGCGGCGCCAAGCCCCTCGTCATCAAACTCAGACGCGCGGTATCCTCTAGCTCCTCGATTGCATTGCAGGCAGCCTCGACATCCTTGCCCGCAACGACCGGCCCATGATTGGCCAGCATTACCGCCGATCGTTTGCCGGCAAGTCCCCGAACCGCCCTACCCATCGCGGCATCGCCCGGCATGAAGTAGGGCAACAACGTCACCTTTCCCAGTTTCATGATCGCGTAAGGGGTGAGCGGAGGCAGGAAATTATCGGGGTCCGCGCACGGGAGCATCGACAAAGCAACCGCATGGCACGAATGAAGGTGTACCACCGCACCCGCATTAGAGCGTGTTTCGTAAAAAGCACTATGCAACGGCATCTCTTTTGTGGGTGCGTCACCGTCAATCAACCTGCCCTGAGCGTCAAACAGGCTCAGCCGCACGGGGTCAAGGCGGCCAAAACTCGTGCCAGTAGGACTAACCAACAACCCACCATCGTCTGTACGCGCTGATATATTGCCCGTACTACCACCAGTCAGCCCACGATCGAACATTGATTTGGCAAGCAGACAAATTTTTTCGCGAAGCCGCGTTTGCGCGCTCATGCTGTTTCCAACCTCCTTTGGGCCTCCGAAAAAAATGCCTCGGTTCCAAAATTACCGGATTTCAGCGCGAGCGCTATCTGAAAGCCATCTGATTGACCGTATGTCCATGGCACTCCAGCAGAGATCTCAGCCCCGATATGAAGCCGATCGAGCCCAAGAGCATTGGTTACCGCTCCAGAAGTCTCGCCCCCCGCTACGATGATCCGCCGTGCGCCCGCATCACGCGCAGCGCACGCGCAGGCAGCAAGAGTTTCTTCAACAATGCGACCCGCTTTTGCGACACCCAGCCGGTCCTGAACCGCCTTAACTTTTGCCGGCTCGGAAGTGGCATAGACCAACGGTGCCGCGGCAAGATCCTGTGCCATCAACCAGTTCAGGACCGGTTCGGCCCCAGTGGCAGCCAGTTCCAGCGGATCAAGGCAGAAGCCAGCTGCCCCTGTCGCCAAGTAGTGTAGCACCTGCTTTTGTGTCATTGCCGAGCAACTACCTGACAACACCACTGTTTCGGGCGGGACCAAAAGAGGCCCGATTCTGACCGCCTCACGCGGCAAAATCTGATCTGCCATTAGCAACTTCGGTAGCGGCATCGCCACCGAGCTTGCCCCCGTAAGAAGGGGCATTTCCCGACAGGCCGTCGCGATCGCTTCCAGATCAGATTCGGCTACGGCATCAATCACTATATGTGTCGTGCCCGAGGCCTTGAACGCCGCTAATTCGGAACGTATCACCTCTGCTCCCCGCGCCACGCTCAATCGGTCCACCAGACCGACCGGCTGCGTTACCTGGGGGCCAAGTAAACGGAGAAGATTGCTGTCGCGCATCGGAGTCAGCGGATGGTCCTTCATCGGGCTTTCCGCTAAAGGCTGCTGCCCCACGAATAGATTGCCCATAAAGATCGTACGGCCGTTTTCTGGAAAGGCAGGACAGTAAATCGTTTGATCGGTATTCAGATCGCGCATTAACGCTTCAGCCACCGGGCCTATGTTTCCGGCTTCTGTGCTGTCGAATGTCGAGCAGTATTTCCAGAAAAAACGTTGCGCACCTGCCTCTTGGAGCCAATGCAATGCAGCACGAGCTTGCGCCACCGCATCCTCGACTGGCGCGGTTCGCGTTTTGAGCGCCACCACTTCGACCATATCCGTTGCCGCGGGCGGCTCTTTGGGCACTCCAATACGCAGCGAAACCGGCACACCACTGCGCGCGAGCAGCGCGGCGAGATCCGTCGCTCCGGTGAAGTCATCCGCGATACAGCCTAGAACCGTCATAATCTATTGCCCTTTCAAAACTGCCATGCACAGCTGACGTGCTCGCGCGAAACGTTCGCGCTCATAGGATATTTGCCCCGTCTTCGTCATCAGGCTGAGTCATAGCCCGGCTGCATCTATCGGGGTCTTCCAGTAGCGCGAAATGACCAAGACCGTGCAATGCGATGACGCGACTTTTCGGCGCAGCTCGCGCTGCTTTCTGCGCGAGATCGAGCGGCGTCATCGTATCACACGTCCCGGTTAAAAACGTTACCGGTACCAGTGTGCGCGAAAGGCTGCCCAAGGCCCCCGGACGGCTCGACGCCAATTCAGTCTGCGCTGCTATATCGCCCGCAGTCTGGTCGGCCATTGACAAAAGCGTAGTTCGGGCTTGAACAGAGTTCTTGCCCGCAAACTCTGAGAGACGTGGTGCCAATGCAGCAGCACCGCCCATTGCAACCACGTCACGTGCGAGGGCCAACCGTTCAGGTCGTTTCTCGGGCGGATCAGCATGAGGGTTGAGCGCGAATAAGATTACTTCGCTTACTGGGAGCCTATCAGCCAAATGCGCCGCAACAATCGCCCCGAGTGAAAATCCGCAAAGGATCGCGCCAGGCACACAGGCCGCTTTTAGGTCTGGCAGATAGTCATCAATGCCGGCATGCCGCAAAGCGACGGTATGTCGGAGGGTATCGGGGACACCAAGGGCGTGTAGGAACGGCGCGAAGACCTCCCCAGAGCAAAGCGTGCCCGGCAGGAGTACCCAACGCCGCTCGGATGCCAGCTCAGTAGCCATGGTTTACCTTGCTGACAGCAGAGGTATCGTCCCCGATGGTGGCTACTGCATTTTTCATGCTCCGAACGAGATGACTAAAATCATTTCCGGGCGTCACCAGCGCACATCCTTGTTCGCGTCGCCTACAGGCCTCTTGCGCATCGGCGCAGAATATCCCGACAGGAATACCCTTGCGCGTCGCACTTTTCACCACCCGTTCAATGGCAAGTTCAGAGTTGGGGCGCGGGAAGCCGACATGGCCATCCAAAGAGTAGGCCAGATCGTTCGGGCCGAGATAAATCATATCGATCCCGTCAACCTCGAGTATTTGATCGATCCGTTCGACCGCTTCTGCAGTCTCGATCATCGGGATCGCCATCACGGTATTATCGGCGTGAGAAACGTAATCCTGTCCTCCATACAGCAATCCTCGTGAGGGCCCAAAACTCCGCGTTCCAACCGGGGGGTAACGACACGCCGCGACCAGGGCTGCAGCTTCCTCCGGCGTTGAAATCATCGGGCAGATCACACCGTAGCTACCGGCATCGAGAAGGTGCATGATCGTGGCCGGATTCAGGTCCGGCACGCGCACCAAAGGAATCGCAGGGGTTGCCGAGATTGCCTGCAACATGTGCAAGGCTTCTGAGAAGCTCAGCATCCCGTGCTGCAGGTCAACCGTGACTGAGTCCACCCCAGAATACCCGATCCCTTCTGCTGAATAGCTAGAAGCGATCGAAAGCCATGCGTTGATCACAGCCTCTCCCGCGGCGATTTTAGATTTTACTGTATTTTCTCGCATCAACTTGCTCGCTTGTAGCTCGGCAGCAAAGCTGCCTTTGCGACGTAACCACCGGCATCAAGCGCAAAACCCATAGCGCGCGCAGCATCAATCACGTCTGGCTCGAATTCGGGACGCTTGCGATGGTCCCCCGAGATCACAATCAGCGCTTCGGCGGGGGCGTCGCCAAGCGCCTCAATAGCACGAACAGTGCCCGCTGGAATCGAGTAGGTATCACGCTCAGCCAGATCGACGGCAACGTCCCCTCCCTCGTTAAAAGTTAAGCGAATCTTCCCGGAACGAACGATCAGCACCATCTTGTCACTCAGGGTGAAACGACTGACATGCGTGCGCACTCCAAGACGCAGCCATTCGATGGAGAACCCATGCGGGTTAGCAATCGGTGACATATGCTCGCGGTTTTGGGTCAGGCCGAAACCAATGACCGGAGCAATTTCAGCACCACAACCTGGCAGCCTGGCGTCGATAAAGGCGGGGCGAAAATCTCGATCAGCATGCGTGACTACGCGCTTGCGCATCTCCTCGGGGGAGACCTCGCGCAGCTGGTCGACATCGGCGGCTGGCATTGGCGCAATACGACCGCTCTCATCGGGCATGGTATCGCCTCGCGTGGTATCTATAAGCGTGTTATCGCTTGAGATGTAGAGCCCGTAATCTGCAGCTTCATTGATGATCTCGGGGTGGAAAATAACGCCGCCAGTATTATCTCCGCCAAGCGCCGTGAAAAGCCAGCCGTCATCGGGGCCGGTATTGGTAAATCCACGGAAGATCCATGTCGGAACTGACACAATATCGCCTTCACGTCCGACAATTTCATTTTCGCCGTTCGAACCCCAACGGAAGGTCCACTCACCTTTCTGAACGATGAAGACTTCGGCGGTGAAATGGATATGCAGATTGTTGGTGATACCGTTGGGCATAGCGGCTGCGCCGATATTGAAGCCGTGCGGCTCGGGAAGGTTTACCACCTGTTCATCGGAAGAGGTCACGCCAGGACCGATGATAGAGTAGTTTTCCTTTAGGTGAGATCCGGGCTTCTTGCAGTCGATAAAAGCCACGGTGCAAGAAACATAATCAGAATTCTTGATTATGCGCGCATCTGCGTCTTTCTGGGTCAGATTCGTCATCGTTCTCTTCCTTGGTATAGAATTGTCCAGCGCTCAGCTTCAGACTCGCTCGCCGCTGTCCTTGTCGAAAAGATGGAGCCGCGCACCCGCCTTCGGGACCAGCGCGCAACGCGTACCGATCGGTGCGTCAAAATCGGCCCCGCCGCGGGCACAAACGACTGTCGTGCCCTCGCGCAGCGTTACCAATGTTGACTCTCCTGTCAGCTCCAACGCGTATAGGAGGCCCGAAAACGGCCCCTCCCCGTCCGCTGGAACAAGATCCAATTCTTCGGGTCGGATTCCCAAGACCACATTGCCACGATCAGCCGCTGAAACAGGCAGGTTAACGCCCGGAGCCGTGAAAGTGCCCTGCGAGATGACGCCGTCGATAAGGTTCATCGGCGGCGAACCGATGAAGCTGGCGACAAACAGATTGGCAGGTTCGGAGTAGATCATCTTGGGCGTGTCGAGCTGCACGATCCGGCCCTTGCGCATAACTGCAACCCGACTTGCCAGCGTCATCGCCTCCATCTGGTCATGCGTAACGTAGACTGTGGTGACGCCCAACTCGTGATGGAGATGTTTCAATTCGGCGCGCATCGTCACGCGCAGTTTGGCATCGAGGTTCGAAAGCGGCTCATCCATCAGAAACAATTTAGGCGTTCGAACAATAGCGCGCGCCAAGGCAACTCGCTGACGCTGCCCTCCTGAAAGTTCCGAGGGACGCCGCTTGAGCAGTTTACCCAGCTCCACCTTTTCGGCAGTTTCCGCGACACGAGCCTCTCGAGCTTGCCGGTTGAAACCACGTAGTTTTAATGGATAGCCAATATTCTCGGCCACCGTCATGTGCGGATAAAGCCCATAATTTTGGAATACCATCGCAATGTCGCGATCTTTCGGCGGCTTGTCATTGACGCGCTCTCCGCCGATCATGAGATCGCCTGCTGTGATTTCTTCAAGACCTGCGATCATACGCATCGTAGTGGTCTTACCGCAGCCCGAGGGACCGAGGAGCACTAGGAACTCCCCCTCCTCGATTGTCAGGCTTTGTTTTGGAACAGCAAGAAAGCTGCCATACCTTTTCTCAACATCGACAAGCTTTACTTCGGCCATCTGTGGCCCCCTTTTTATTTGACTGCGCCTGCGGTCATCCCGCGCGTGAAGTGTTTCTGGATAAGAAGAGCCATGATAAAAATCGGCACCGTGATCATGACGCCTGCAGCGCTCATCAAATTCCAAAGATCACCCTGCTCCGTACGAAAACTTACAAGCCCTACTGGCAACGTCACAGCATTGCGACGTGTCAGGATCAGAGCGAAAAGGAATTCGTTCCAGGTTAGAATGAAGCAGAAAATCGTCGCGGTCAGTACGCCCGGTGCCGCCATTGGCAACACGATGTCGCGTATCACACGAAACCGCGAGGCTCCGTCAATCAGTGCGGCCTCCTCGCTATCTGTAGGGATCGCGTCGATGAACCCCTTGAGCATCCAGATGACGAAGGGCGTAACAATCGCGAGGTTGACAACGATCAGAGCAATGCGGGTGTCCAGAAGCCCGAGCGTGCGAAACATCAAAAAGAAGGGCAGAATGATAACGACGGCCGGAATGAATTGGGTCGACAGGATCAGAAAGAAGAGAAACTTGCGACCCCGCACCCTGAAGCGGGAAAACGAATATGCTGCAAGCGCCGCGCAGGGTACAGCGATCAAGACAGTCGTTGCCGCGACCGTCACCGAGTTGACCACCATTTCTCCGAGGTTCCAGGGATCCGAGAACACCGTGACGAAATTCGACAGCGTCGGCTTGAAGTGGAGAGAGATCGAATAGGCGTCCCTCGGCCGTTTAAACGCGGTCAGGAACATCCAAAGGATTGGAAACAGCACAATACACGAGACCAAAAGGAGCAGCGCGCGCTCGCCCCACCAAAGAAATATACGCTTCATGCTGTGGCTACCTTTCTTTCGCTAAGCAGCATCCGGACGTACCAGATCGAGATCAGCATCATGATTCCGGTAAGTATCCAGGCCAGCGCCGAAGCGTAGCCCATGTCGTACCATTTGAAGCCGACGTTGAAGATGAAATAGGCGAGCGTTTCCGTTGAGTTGCCTGGCCCTCCGCCGGTGAGTGTGACCACCTGATCGAACATCTTGAGCGCAAAGATCGTCTTGAGAACCGCTACAACCATCAGCACGCCCTTCATCTGCGGCAACACAATGCCAAAGAAGATTCGAAATCCCGATGCGCCGTCGATGCGAGCGGCCTCTTCAGTCTCTCGCGGCACCGAGGCAAGCCCGCCCAGACACATAAACGTCATATAGGGGGACCAGTGCCAAACATCCGTCAGTACTAGAATAGCCATAGAGAGGTCGGGGCTCGCCAGCCACGGAACGCCCTGAAGAGCAGGAAAAATTGCGCCCAGCCCTTTCGCAATCACGCCAAATTCCGGATTAAACATGAAGCGGTAGCTAACCCCGATCAGAGCTGGGCTCATTGCGAAAGGTAAGATCAAGATGATGCGCGTAAAGGTATGCATGCGCCCCGTGCGCCGCAGTAGGAGCGCCAGCGACATCGCGATGAAAAGGGTTAGCACAACACTTGTCACAACGAAGATCGTCGTCACCCAAAGCGAATTTAGAAAGCCCGGCTCAGTAAACGCATAGGTGAAATTGTCGAGACCAACAAACGTTCCGGGACGGTTTTGCTTTGTAAGATCCCATTCCCGAAACGCGATCACGAACGAATAGGCGAGCGGGTAAAGCGTGGTCGCCAGAACGATCAAGAACGCAGGCACCAGGAGCAAATAGGATAGTGGTCGATCCCGCATGGGGGGCCTCTCTCAATGTCAGGGGAAAGGCGAGCCCTAGAAGAGGGCTCACCATGAGATTGCAGGCGCTCAGCGGATCCGCGCAATCTCGTCTGCTGCGTGGTCGAGCGCGGCCGAGGTATCGGTTTCTGCGCCGCTTGCCAGGCTAGAGATCGTCGTTTCCAAGATCTCGGATATCCGCGGCCAATTCTCACCGAAGTCCATACCTTCTGCCGTCTCCAGCGTTTTTGCTGCCGCGGCATGCATGCCACCCCAACGCTTGTTCACTTCCGGGTCGCGCATGTTGGAGAAGTGGACTGCAACAACTTCGCTCAGAGACGGATCGAGCAAAATGTCACGCTCTAGTGCCGGATCGGTCAACCATCCAAGATACTCGGCCGCTGCGTCTTTGTTGCGAGTCCCCTTTGTGATCGAGAATATCCAAGTGTTTGTGAAAGTTGTTCGGGGTGCATCTCCAACGGAGGGCATCGGGGCAAAGCCCAGTTGATCGTCGGCAACCTTGGACTGCTCGGGGTCAGTCAATTGCGAACGCACCCACCACCAAGTCGTCAGCATCGCTGAATTGCTTTGTTTGAAGCTGTTAACAGCGTCCTGCTCCACAAAGGTGGCCGAACCCGATGGAGCGATTTTGTCCTTCGTCAAGAAGCCAACGTATTGCTCCGTGGCCGCGACACCCGCATCGGAATTGAAACTTGGCGCACCGCTTGCATCAAACAGCTTCCCACCGTGCCCCCACAGAAGATTGATCCAGACCATGAGGTTCTGTCCGTTCAGCTTCCCGTATGGCAGCGCAATACCACTAACACCCGAGGTGTCCTGAATCGCCTTGGAGGCGCTGACCACGTCATCCCAAGTTTGCGGCACACCAACACCAGCCTTCTCGAGCAGATCCTTGCGATAAAATAGTAGCTGCACGTGGCCGCGCACCGGCAACCCAACAAGCTTATTGTCCAAATAGCCATGACGCAGGAAAGCCTTGGGATAATTTGACAAATCGACGCCCTGTTTGGCGATCTCGTCGCCTATCGGCTGAACCAAGTTCTTCAGCGACGGCACCCATTGATCCATGATTGAGACAACATCATAATTCCCTCCTGCAATCATCTCTGTTGTCAGAGCCTCTTTCATGCTGGGGAACGGAACATAGTCGACGACCACGTTAATGCCGGTTGCCTTCTCGAAAGTAGGCAGGCGGGCCTCCTGAGCCTCGAACTGGCTCGATTTCACCGCTAGAACGTGAACGGTTTCCCCCGCATAGGGCTTGCCCTCTGTAGCCTGCCACGCGCTCGCAGATGTTGCACAAAGCGTCGCCGCGATGGCAGCTACGTATTTAAGCTGCTTCATTTGATCCTCCCAAACCGAAACTGCAAGAACGCTACAAGCGAGGCGACCTTTCGTCAACAAGATTATCAATAATAATATTGTTGAACTTTCAGGCGGTCTTACGTATTCTCATATCTGACACTTCTATGAGAGCATTCATGCCAGACACACTTCACAAGGAATTGGAAAACGATATCATTTTCGGGGTCTACCCCCAGGGACCCGGATCACCGAAGACAGCGTCATGGAACATTATGGCTGCAAACGACACGCGGTCCGCCATGCGTTCGCAGAGCTTGAGAACCAAGGTTTGCTTATTCATCGCCCCCGGCGCGGTGTGGAAGTCGTTGATTTCACACCTGACGAAGTTGACGCGCTTTATGATCTCCGCGTTGTGCTTGAAACGGCCGCAGCAAGGCGAACCCCATTGCCTGCCGACCCCGAATTAGTTGACAAGCTCACCGACATCGCGAAACGCCACGAGGATGCGATAAAGCGAGACGATTTTCGCCAAGTCTATGAACTGAACCAGCGCTTTCACGAGCTTCAATACAGTTGTTGCAAGAACCCCCGCTTGGCCGAGCTTATCGCACGCCACGCGCGCATGGCGCAGCCTATCCGGGTGGTGAAATACGATGACAGGGAACATATGGCGACCATCGTGGCGCAGCACATGGCAATAATCGACGCCCTGCGCGGCGGCTCGTATGACGCATACGAAGCCAGTGTCCGCAATCACTTGCCCGCATCCGCAGAAGCCTACAGGGTCTTGTATGAGCGACGGTTTGCGGCTCGCAGAACCGCAAAATTGAGCTAATGGGATGAACTGCCTTCCCACCAAACGTTGCTACCATGGCGGGCATGGCTTTGTCAGGTTGCCGGGCCGTGAGTGCCACGATCCGCCATCACGGTTTTCAGGCGGCCAGGGGCTCTGTTGCACAAATCCCGTGAAGGGATTCATGTTGTGAATCCAGCGTGGTAGCTGGCTGTCATGAGCAGACCGACGCCCCCGACCTACAAGACCAGGAACTGGCCATCCTACAATGAAGCGCTCAAGCGCCGTGGCTCACTGACGATCTGGTTTGACCCCGAGATGAGCTGGGAGGCCGCGCCGACCGGCAGGCGCGGTCGCCAGCAGAGCTATAGCGACGCCGCGATTCAGACCTGCCTTTCGATGAAGGTGTTGTTCGGTATGGCTCTGCGACAGACGACCGGGTTCGTCGAGAGCCTGTTGCGCTTGGTCGGCCTTGAATGGGCGGTGCCCGACTTCAGCACGCTGTCTCGTCGCCAGAAGACCCTTGCCGTGAACATTCCGTATCGCAGCTCCAAGGGGCCGTTGCACCTTCTTGTCGACAGCACAGGGATCAAGGTCGAGGGTGAAGGCGAATGGCACGCGCGCAAACATGGCGGCCCAAAGCGGCGTGTCTGGCGTAAGCTCCATCTCGGGATCGACGAGCAAACATTGGAGGTTCGTGCCGTGGAGATCACGGGAAGCAACATCGGAGATGCTCCGGTTCTGCCCGACCTGCTCGACCAGATCCCCGAGGATGAAGAGATCGGCAGCGTCACGGCAGACGGTGCCTACGACACCCGCAAATGCCATGACGCCATCGCCGAGCGTGGCGCTCATGCCGTCATCCCGCCTCGCCGGAATGCGAAGCCTTGGAAGACCGCCACCGCTGGCGCTATCGCACGCAACGAAGCTCTGCGGGTATCTAAGTATCTGGGCCGCACCCTGTGGCGACGATGGAGCGGATACCACCGCCGGAGCCGCGTCGAAACCAAGATGCACTGCGTGAAACTTCTGGGTCAGCGCCTCATGGCGCGGGACTTCGATCGCCAGATCGCGGAACTTCAGGTCCGCATCGCCATCATGAACGGCTACACCGCGCTCGGCATACCCGTCACGGAAGCTGTGGGATAAGTCCGTCCGGGGAAAGGGGAACCTCGGCCATCAACCGATTTGTGCAACAGAGCCCCTATTGGGCCTCGCTTGGCGAGGGCAAGCAAAGCTTTATCGGCGGCGCTGCTCTGTTCGCGATGGCGGGCAAGCCCGACGATCAGAACAAATGCACCGCGCAGTTCTTTTCGTTCCTGACCTCGCCGGAAATTCAGGTCTACTGGCATGAAAACACCGGTTATGTGCCGGTCACCACGGCGGCTTATGAACTTGCCAAAAGCCAAGGTTATTATGAGAAAAACCCGGTGGCCGAGATTGGCATCAAGCAGCTGATGTTGCCGGGCGGCGCGTGGACCAAGGGCTATCGTCTTGGCTTTTACCCGCAGATCCGCAGCGTGATGGAGCGCGAGTTCAACAAGATCTTCTCGGGCGAGGAAACCCCGAAAGCGGCCTTCGATACGATCGAGAGCGAAGGTAATCAGCTACTCGCACGGTTTGCCAAAACGTCCAGCTGACACCGTCCTGTGGACGCAGTCTTCCGGCTCCGGATCATCGCATCCGGGGCCGGCCCTCTTTCCCGGCGCGTGCTGCGCCAAGCAAGACAGGTTTCAGACGTGACTCACACCCCGCTCCCGATTACCGAGAGCCCGCTACCTTTTGCTTCCCGTCTTGCGCGCTGGTGGCGCGGAGGCGATGCGCAACCGGCCAAGCGCGTGCAATTTGACCGCCCTCTGACGCCGTGGGTGTTCTTGCTGCCCCAACTGGCGGTGGTCGTGATCTTTTTCTACTGGCCCTCAGTGCAGGCGGTGACCTCGTCCTTTTATATCGAAGACCCCTTCGGCTTTGGTTCGACCTTTGTGGGGCTTGAGAATTACACCGAAGTGCTAAGCAATAATGATCCGCCGGCGAATGGGTACATCCGCTGAAAAAGGGATAGAAACAGCATAGCGCTGCCCCCCACATCAAGAATCGGCCTTGAGCCGAGTCGCGAAAGCAGCCCTACTTGGCTGATGAGGCGCAAGAGAGGGGGTTTTTCCCGAACGCTTATGCAAAACGATGCTTGCGGGACGCGCGCTGGTCTATTGCGGGCCGTGTCATAACAAAATTATATTTTTCAACGCCTTATCTGAAATATACCGCTCGTATAACGGACAACCACAATATCTGGTGGCCCCCCCTGCCCCGCCAGCCCCTGAGAAAAGGTTTGCGCGAAGGCTCAAAACACGGCTATAGAAACGTTAAAAATGAGCATGGCGCAAAACAGCGTTTCTAACAGGGCCGGAGCCGCAATAGGTAACCGGTGACAGGTGAACTATGAGCGACAAGACGATCCGCATCAACGAGCGTATCCGTGAGAACGCGGAGAATATCGCTGCGGCGCTTGAAAATCACATGATGACAGCCTTCGCACCGGATGCGCGCAAGGAATTGCGCATGTTTTCGGCAGGCGAAGTTGCGGATTTGCTGGGGATTTCGGCCTCTTTCCTGCGCAAGCTGCATTTCGAGAACAAGATCGAGGATGTGCACACCAGTGCGGGCGGGCGGCGCTATTATCGTGCGACCGATCTTGCCGCGATCCGCCAGCGCCTTGATAGCGCGGCCAAAGTGCCGGGCACCTATCTGCGCGGCCGCCGCCCCGGCGACAAGGTGCAAGTCCTGTCTTTCCTGAATTTCAAGGGCGGGTCTGGCAAAACCACCAGCACAATTCACGCCGCCCAACGTCTCGCGCTGAAAGGCTACCGGATTCTGTGCGTCGATATCGACCCGCAAGCCTCGCTGACCACCCTGTTCGGGTATCGCCCCGAAGTGGATTTCCTTGAGACAGGCACGATCTACGACGCGATCTGCTACGAAGACCCGCTGCCGTTACGTCAGGTGATCCAGAAAACCTTTTTCGAAGGCATCGATCTGGCCCCCGCAGGGCTTATCTTGCAGGAGTTCGAACACGAAACGCCGCGCGCGCTGATGAACAATGTGCAGCCGCCTTTCTATAGCCGGATGGCGATGGCCTTGTCCGAGGTCGAAGCCGATTACGACCTGATCCTGTTCGATTGCCCGCCCCAGCTTGGCTATCTCACGATGGCGGCGCTATGTGCCTCGACGGGGCTGTTTATCACCGTCGTGCCGAACATGCTTGATGTCGCCTCGATGTCGCAATTCCTGCAAATGAGCGCGGATTTGCTCGACGTGGTCAGCAATGCGGGCGCCGAGATGGATTACGACTTTCTGAGATTCCTGATAAACCGGTTGGAGCCGAATGACGGCCCGCAACAACAGGTCGTGGCCTTTTTGCGCAACCTGTTCAACAAGGAAGTCATGACCAATGCGATGCTGAAATCGACTGCAATTTCGGATGCCGGCCTGACCCATCAAACCATCTACGAGGTCGAACGCAGCCAGTTCAACCGCAATACCTATGATCGCGCGGTGGATTCACTCAATGGAGTGAATGATGAAATTGAATCCCTGATCCAATCAGCATGGGGACGCTAACATGGCACGCAAAGGCATACTAAGCACGAATATCACGCCCAATTCCACAGCACCGGGCCGTCAACGGCCAACGCCGCAGGGCGCAGTCGGGGCATTGCAAAGCAGCCTGACCAAGCTTCAGGAAAATGCGGTGCAGGACATTGATCCGGAGCTGATCGACAACGCGGGGCTTGAGGACCGGCTGGGTCTGGATGCTGCGGAACAGGCGCGTCTGACAGAAAGCCTTCAGATCTATGGCCAACAGGTGCCGGTTCTGCTGCGCCCGCATCCCGAAACCAAGGGCCGCTACGAGATCGTCTATGGCCGCCGCCGTCTTGCCGCCCTGCGCGCGCTGGGGCTGCCGGTCAAGGCGATGGTGCGCCAGCTTGACGATCATGCGCTTGTCATGGCGCAGGGGCAGGAAAATAACAGCCGCTCCGATCTGAGCTTTATCGAGAAGGCCAGCTTTGCGGCGCAGTTGCAAACGTCAGGCTATGATCGCCAGACGATCGCGGCGGCGCTTGCGATTGATCTGCCCATGGTGAGCCGGATGCTCAAGGTCGGCTGCGCCTTTGAGCTGGATTTCCTGCGCCAGATCGGGCGCGCGCCGTCAATCGGGCGCGAACGCTGGATGATGTTGGTGGATCTGTTCCAAGACCCCGCCGCGCGCAGCCGCGCCCATACCTACATGAAGCGGCCCGAATTTGCGCAGATGACCACGGATGCCCGGTTCGAAGCTGTGCTTCTGGCCGCGCAGGACAAACATCGTGTCGCCCCCCCTGCCCCGAAATCCGCGCCCCGCAAGGCCACTGTCACCGCCCCTTCGGGCACGACCCTGGCGCAGGTGAAGGCAACCGACAAATCCGTAAACCTGAGTGTCGGCCTGAAAGGGTTCGATACCTGGATCGAAGAGAACGCAGATGAGCTGCTCAACGAATGGTTTGCCCGCTGGCAATCCGAGCAGTCCGACAGCCCCCAATAACCCGAGCAGTAACAACAAGGAGGCACAGTACAGGACCAGAAAAAAGAAAAGCCCCCCAAGCTAGTGGAAGGCCCTTCTCGTCGTTTGCACCTACGAGATACCCCGCTTCCACGAATCAGTCAACTCCGTCAGCTTGGACAGGGGATGATTTTTGCGGCCTGCGTGACATTTCATGACAGTTCAATCCACCCGATTCCTCGGGCGGCCGGTTGCGGCTGCGCCCGACGAGGATGTTGTGTCCCATGACAAATGGGCACTCGTCGCCGATCTGACAACGGCAGCAGACGATTACGGCCTGTCGCATCGCACGATTACGGTGTTGCGCACGATGCTCACCTTTGTGCCCGATCGCCACCTGCCCCCCCTGCCCGGCTGCTCGATCGTGTTTGCCTCGAACGCGACACTCAGCGAGCGACTTGGCGGAATGCCCGAAAGCACGTTGCGCCGCCATCTTGCGGCATTGGTCGAGGCCCATATCATCACCCGCGTCGACAGTCCCAACCGCAAACGCTATGCCAAGCGGCTTGGCCAAGGCATTGCCTGCGCCTACGGGTTTGATCTTGCGCCGCTGGCAATCATGGCGCGCGATATCTCGGCGCGCGCCCGCGCCTGTGAACGCCGCGCCGAAGAACACGCCGCCCTGCGCAGTGCCGTTCTTGTGGCGCGCCAGACCCTGTGTGAACAGCTGGCAAGCGAAGGGATCGACCCCGATGGCATGCATGAGCTGTCTCCCCTCCTCGCGCGCACCCGTCTGATGTTGCGGCGCAAGAACAACGCCGAAGCCTTACGCGCCCTTCTGATCGAGTTTGAAGCAGCCGTTTTGAGCGCCAGCGACACTGAAAATGAGCGCCACCAACATAGGGAAATAAATAAAAACTCTGATAGAACCCCCGTTCAAAGCGACGTGCAAAATTCTGCGCAACGCTTTGCTCCAAGCGATACCCCAAGCTTTGAAAGCCTTACCGACAGCTTTACCGAGTATCATCGGATGTTCCCCCAAGGCGCCAGTGAATGGTCAGAGCTGGAGAAACAGGCACGACAGTTAGTTCCAATGATGGGCATTGATCTACAAGTCTATGAAGAAGCCAGTCGCATCATGGCCCCTTGCATTGCTCCAATTGCGGTTCTCTGCCTTCTGGAACGGTTTGATACATTGAAAAATCCAGGAGGCTTCTTGCGCCACTTAACCCAACGCGCCCGATCTGGTGAACTGGATATGGCCCGATTGCTGGCGTCATCAGGGATTATTGTCAGCTGACAATCGCGTAACGCAGCAATCGTGCGAATGAATTAGCCTGGCACATGGCCATTGATCAAAACACGGGATTGGCATATATTGCCAAAGCAGGAGGCCCGAGAAATGGTTACACGAAACGTCGTTCTCACGGAAACGCAAGACCAGCTGGTGCAAGCTCTGGTCAGTTCCGGGCGCTACCAAAACGCGAGTGAGGCGATGCGCGCAGGGCTGCGATTGCTGGAGCATGAAGAGGCTCAGCTTGCCGAAATCCGTCAAGGGTTGCTTGAAGGCTTGGCACAGGCCAAGACCGGTGATCTTGCCGAAGGCAGCGGCGCAGATGCGATCCGTGATGCATTCAGACAGGCCCGGACCGCGTCGTGACACGAAGCTTGCGGCTGACACGCCGCGCACAACAAAGCCTGGTCGCAATCGCGCAATGGACCATCGCGCGCTTTGGCCAGCGCCAGTCCGAGATCTACGAGGCCGAACTGATCGAGCGGTGTGAGGCGATTGTGGCCGGGCAAGCCCATAGCCAGAGCTGTGCCATCCTGGTCGATGACGCAGAGGATCTTCGCTTTGCAAGGGCGGGTGAGCATTTTCTCGTCTTCCTCGACACCGCTGACGAAGTCATCATCATTGACATCCTGCATGCCCGCAGCGATCTGCCGCGCCATGTCGCCGCGTTAACGGCAATGAAGCGCGACAGCTAACCCTCTGGCAATCGCCTTGACGAGGCGAAATTGTCAGCTGACAATTTTTCTATTTTCACGAGGACAGCGCGTCACAACCCCGCCTCTTTGGTCAGGTTCACGCGGAACCGGTCGCGGCGGCGCTGATAGCGGCGGGTCATTTCGGCGCTGGCATGGCCAAGCTGCTTTTGAACATGGCGCTCGTCGACCTCGGCGGAACTGGCAAGACCAGCGCGCAGGGAATGGCCGGAAAACAGCGCAAGGCGGTCTTTCTCGGGCAGCTCCGCGCGGATGCCCGCGTCCAGAACAGTTTGCTTGATCAACCGCGCGACGTGTTTATCGCTCAGGCGGGCCGCAAGCGCCTTTTGCCATCGCGGGATGTCCGAACAAACAGCGGGCCAAAGTCGATCCTGGCGAACTGCAACCACTGCTCCAGCGCATGCACCGGGCAGGTCTGATCGGACGAGCCGCGCCCGATCTCGACCTCACGCCAGCCGGTCTTGGCGTTGAGCGTGAGCAGGACGCCCGCGTCCATAATCTCGATCCAGCCACCGCTGTCGGGCGTGTCATCCTTATGCAGATCCAGACTGACAATCTCGGAGCGCCGCAACCCGCCCGCATAGCCCAGCAGCAGAATTGCACGATCACGCAACCCGCGCAGGTCGTAGGGCAGGGTGGCCACCATCGCGAGAATGTCGTCGCGCAGGATCGCTTCTTTCTGCACCGGCGGGCGCGCATGTTTGCGTTTGATCCCCGCCAGAACAGTCGCGATATGGCGGTTCTTGCGATCAAGCGCAAAGCCGCGCTGCGCATAATTCCAGCCAAGGCCGGACAGGCGGCGCTCAATAGTCGAGACCGACAGGGCAGGGACCTTGCCCGCAGGCGCTGCCAGATCGGCAAGGTAAAGACCGATCAGTTCCGGCGAAGGCGGCAAAGGCTCGATGCCCTTCATCCGGCACCAGCGCGCGAAATGCGCCCAGTCCTTGCCATAGGCTTTCAGCGTGTTGTCAGAGGCCGCCGCGCGGGCATAATCGCGGGCCGTGTCCACCAACCGATCTAATGCGCCGGACCCCGCAACATGCGCGGGCAGGGCGATGGCATCGGGTTCGTGATCTCTCTCGTCGGGCTGAGCATCATCAGACAAACCAGACTGCGTTAATCTCGATTTCTTAGTCTCTGAGGGCATTTTTCAGCAAATCCAGCGGTGAAATTGAACTGTTTCCCTGCATATCTTTTAATGTCCGATAAGGCAAACTTATTGGACATAAAATAGGCCAACAAAGCAGGGCGGTTTTGTTGCAATTTTCTGGAGAAAAGCGCCGCGGCGGGATAGGCTCAGGGCATGACGTTCCCGATGCCCGACATCTCTGACACTCAAGAGACTTTACCGCACCTGCCGACTTGGGTCACGCGGGCGTATGGTGAAACCGCTGAAGATGTGGCGTTTTTGTCGGGTGCCGCGTTGAGCCATCTGCATCTGGTGTTCACGCGCGCCGCCCCCCACCATGCCTTGTTGCGCGAACGCCTCGCCCTGCGCGCGGCCGAACTCCGTGTGATGCATGCGGGCCGCCCAGAGCGTGCGCCGGAGCTGCGCGACGCTGTGCATCTGTGGCGCGACGGCGATCTGCCCGGGCCCGCGGGCGAGGTCTATCTGGCATGGCGACGCGCGGTAGAGCGCCCGATCTCAGTCGCGTCGCTGCAACGTGCACTGCCCGAACACGCTCCGGAGGCGCTCGACCGTTGGCTGAGGGCAGGGCAGGGAGCTCCGATCGCGCGGGCGGTAAGCGTTCTCGAGGCGGTGCGCGCTGACGCCCCGCGCGCGCATCTAGCGGCGCTAATCCTCGCCGATGCCGCCTTGGCGCGGGCGCTCGGCTGGCGCCATCTTGTGCCGCTGCTCTCCATCGGCTTGAAACGTGCCGATCTGCGCCTGACAGGGCGCAACTGCACCTCGCCTGCCACCGCGCGCTGCACTCTGCGGCCATCGAGACCGTCCAGCTGTTAACCGACCTTACTCGCCGGACCGCCCGGCTGCGCGCCGTGGCGCCGAAGCTGCGCGCGAAAGGGGCGGCGGAGGCAGTGGCGCTGTTCCTCGCCCGGGACGCAATCGCGCCGGCCGCCCTGCCGCTGCCCGATCGCGCCGCGCGCAGGCTCTGCGACAGGCTCGTTCAACTCGGCGCGATCCGCGAGCTGACCGGGCGCGATACCTTCCGCCTCTACGGGGTGTGAGCATGGCGAAGGACCGGACACCGCTGGACCGCGAGCTCGCCGACCTACCGCCCGAGCTGCGCTGGCGCGAATGGATGCGGCGGATCGAGGCAGTGCTCTTTGCCTCCGCAACGCCGGTCCCGCGCGACGATCTGGCGCGCGTGGTGGGGCAGGGGGCCTCTGTCGACCTGCTGATCGCCGATCTCTCCTCAGACATGGACGGCCGCGCTTTCGAAGTCGCGCGCGTTGCCAATGGTTGGATGCTGCGGACGCGGCCCGCCTATGCGCCAGCGATCCGGGCGGCGGCGGATGTCGGAGACCAGCTTTTCGATCTGAGCGAATTCGATATCGCCGTGCTCGCCGCCATCGCCTATCACCAGCCGATCACTCGCGATGGGCTGAAGGACATCTTCGGCAAGGAAATCAGCCGCGACCTCACGGGTCGTTTGCACGCCCGCGGCCTGATCGCCACCGGGCCGAGGTCGCCTCAACGCGGCGCGCCGTTTACCTTCGTTACCACTGATCAGTTTCTCACGGCCTTCGATCTGGAGAGCCTGCAGGACCTGCCCGACCGAGAAGGGCTGGAGGATGCGGGGGTGATGGGGGCGGGTTGAAACGAGGCGGAGGCGATCAAACCGCCCATCCGCAGTGGGATTTTATGCTGCCCGCTCGCGAACGATGGCTTGGGTCGCCGCGAGGCTGAATGTTTACAAGGGTACGGGAGGTGAGGCTGCCATACGCGAGCCGATCAGCAAGGGTATCAAATAATGCGATAGTATTGGAGTGATCCTCACGGTTTAGCGGCGCTAAGGTGGAGGTGGTTCGGCGCGGTGTAAGCGGCATCTTTGCGCGTTTTTGATTTCAGAACTTCGTCGGGAACTCTAAACGTGGAAACCTGTGCAACCGCCCACAGGGCTGCTGTCTGGCCCGAACCGGAGTGATGCGATGAGAGGGCATTGCCAACTTGTTCGGGATGTCTCCGTTGGATAAGCATCCGGAATGAAAGCACCGTCCGAGATGCCGCGTTTAAAAGGCTACCGCTTCCCCCGCGAGATCGTTGCCTACGCGGTCTGGGCGTACCATCGGTTTGCGCTCAGCACGGCGGATGTCGAGGACCTGCTTGCGGAACGCGGCGTGATCGTCAGCCGGGAAACGGTCCGGAAATGGGTCAACCGATTTGGGCGCCATTTCGCCAACTGCATCAAGCGCGACAGGCCCGACGCCCACGGCAAGTGGCATCTCGATGAGGTCGTCATCTCGATGCACGGGAGGAAACACTGGCTCTGGCGGGCCATCGACGCGGACGGTGACGTGCTCGACATTCTGGTACAGCCCCGGCGGAACGCCAGGGCTGCAAGGCGTTTCCTCAAGGGGCTGGTCAGCCGGTTCGGCGCATCGCGTGTCATCGTCACCGACAAGCTGCGCAGCTATATTAAACCAATTTGCGAATTGGCGCCGGGTGCCGATCACCGAGCGCATAAAGGCCTGAACAACCGCATCGAAGGGTCCCACCGACCGACCCGAAAGCGCGAGAAGTTTATGGGCAAGTTCAAGTCACCAAGGCAAGCACAGAGGTTCCTCGCCGCGCATGACCAGATAAACACGATCTTCCGGCCCCGCCGCTATCGCTTCTCCGCCACATCCTATCGCCACGCCAGATCCGATGCCCATGACCTGTGGGCCGGATACACCATTGAAATGACTGCCTGAAAGACGCCGCTCAGGCCAGATTCGCGCGCATCAGAACAAGTTGGCAATCCCCTTGTAGGTTCACGACTCATAACCAGAACAGCACTGTAGTGGCCACGCAATGACATAGAGAAACTCCTTCGGACATCTGTCGTAGCTGGTCGCCTGTCAACGCCGTCTTAATTTTCCCCAAAAGTGCCGAAGTAAAATTCCCCACTACGGCGGTTGCGGCGATCAGCCGGTTTCAGTGATCGGCGCCTCCATTCTGGTTTTTCGGTGGCCGTCCGCGGCGCTTGGGCGGTGGCGGCGGAGCGATGGGGGCGTTCGCCCTGACATGCTCGGGGATGAGGTCGGCATGGGCGCGTAGCCGGTAGCTGGCCCCTTCGATCTGGATGACGACAGCATGGTGCAAGAGGCGATCCAGCAGGGCTGTCGCGACGACCGGATCGCCGAACACCTCGCCCCATTCGGCGAAGCCGCGGTTCGAGGTCAGGATCATGGCGCCTTTCTCGTAGCGGGCGTTGACGAGCTGGAAGAACAGGTTGGCGCCGCCGGTCGTGATCGGCAGATAGCCGATCTCGTCGACGATGAGCAGCGCGGCCCGGGCATAGAACCGGATCTTTTCGGGCAATCGTCCCTCGCGTTCGGCCTGGTTCAGCGCGGTGATTAGTTCTGCGAGTGTGGCGCGGTAGACGCTTCGCCCCGCCTTTACTGCCGCGACGCCGAGCGCAGTTGCGAGATGGCTCTTGCCGGTGCCCGGCGGCCCGAGGAAGTGAACGACCTCGGCGCGCCGGATGAAGTCGAGCTGGGCCAAGGCCGCGATCCGATCTCGGTCGAGCGAGGGCTGGAAGCGGAAGTCGAAGCCTTCGAGCGTTTTGACCGGCAGCAGCTTGGCCGTGCGCAGGGCGACGTCGATCCGGCGCGTCTCGCGGGTCGCGTATTCCTCGCTGAGCAGCCCGTCGATCGCCTCGATCGCGGTGATCTCGCCCGTCTCGAGCTGCCGTATGGTGTGATCGAGCGCCTCCAGCGCACGCGGCATCTTCAAGCCGACAAGGGCGCCGCGGATACGGTCCAAAAGATCGGTCATGATGGCGCCCCCGTAGCGGCCAGGCGTCGGCCAACCGCATCATAGAAGTCGAGCGGCCGCCGTAGCCCTTGCGATGACGGCGGCGGGGCCGGTTTCTTCGGCGGTGTCTTGCGATGGGTGGGGTCGACCCGGCGGCAGGCCTTGCCTTCCAGAACCGGATGGCAGGCGATCAGTTGCCCGTCTTCGAAGATCCGAAGTTCCTCGGCGTGATGCTGGACCTCGAGTGTCCGGCGACGGGTCGTGTCGGGCACGGAATAGAAATTGCCACCGACCGAGATCATCCCCTCCTTGCTCACGCGCCGTTCTACGGTGAGGACGGCGCTGTAGGGGATCACCGGGAGCGGCTTCAGACTGGGCTGTTCTTCGGTGAAGGCCGCGTCCACCACCCGTCGGGTCGTGGCATGAACCCGGGGATTGGCGATCTCGGTTCGCCAGGCCTCGAACTGGGTGTTGAGATCGTCGATGTTGCGGAATGTGCGGGCCAAGAAGAAGTCTTGCCGGATGTAGCGGAAGGGACGCTCTACCTTGCCCTTGGTCTTTGCTCGATACGGCTGGCAGGCCCGCGGCACCGCGCCATAGTGGTTCAGCAACGCAACCAATGCGGCGTTGTAGGTGACAACTCCGGCCTCGTCTTCGCCAATCACCGCCGTCTTCATCCGGTCATAGAGGATCTCCTCTGGCACGCCGCCGAGGGCAGCGAAGGCCGCGATGTGGCAGCGCAGCACCGATTGCAGGTTCTGACTGGCAACGAACCGGCCCCAGAGCCAGAGACTGTGGCCGAGCACCAGCGAGAACAGCCAGACCTTGCGAACCACGCCCGGCTCGTCGGTGAACTCCACCGTGAACTCCGCGAAGTCGACCTGGGCCTGCTTGCCGGGTGGGGTTTCGAACCGTCTCTCGAACGGGGCGTGCCGCGCCGGGCGCACCTCGCGCAGGAAGTCCGTCACCGCGGTGTAAGCGCCTTCATAACCCAGCTCCCGGATCTCGCGTAAAAGCCGCGCGCCGCTGAGATCGGGAAAGGCCTGAACCCGTTCCTGCAGGTAGCGCTCATAGGGCTCAATCACCCGTGCCCGTGGCTGGCGCGGCCCGTAGACCGGAGCTTCCAGCCCCAGCTCGAGATACTTCCGCACCGTCTTCCGGTCGCAGCCAACCTTCCGCGCGATCGCGGTGATGCTGAGACCCTGGTTCTTCAAATTCTGGATCAAGACAATCTCCCTCAGTCCTATCACCTGCCTGCCCCTGTCGCTCTCCGTTCGGAGCATCAGGCCTGTGTCCCGCGACAGTGCCAATTCCGAATAGATGAAGTTCGGAATTGGCCCTGACGCTCACGTCTGGGGAAAATTCAAACGGCGGTTTCGGGGAGATTACGTCCGGCGGTTACAGGCGCCACGCGTCGCCAGTCCTTGAGCCCGCCGAACATGATCTCCACCCGGTTGCGACGTTTGTATCGGCGCTTGTCGTGTTTGTCGGGGATCTTGCGCGCCTTGCGACCAAGGATGTAGGCCCTTATCCTGTTTTCCTGCAGGGCTTCTCGGAACCAGTCGGCTGGCTTTGTTTGGGGCGAGGTACTGTTTTGTGAGGTTGTTTGCCAAAGCAGTCCGGCCACGCTGCGCGAGCAAGGAGCATTATTGACTTCTATGGCGGTCACATGTGCTCGTGTGGCTGCGATGGCGGTCAAATTTGCAAAATGTCCAAAATTACGCTATGATCGCCATGACGGTCACATAGGGCCATATGACCGCGAGTGTGGGCACTGGAGAAAAACGCATGTCCGAGAATCGCACATATTCGAAGTTTACCAAGGAAGCGCTGCTTTTATTGGGGAAGCGCATTCGGTTGGCGCGCAAGGAGCGGCGGATGTCTGAGAAGGACTTGAGCGAGCGCGTTGGGATTGCCCGCAGCACACTGCAAAAGATTGAGCGGGGCGACCCAGTTGTTGACATCGGCCTGGTGTTTGAAGCCGCAACCATTACTGGCGTGCCGCTGTTTGAGCCTGACGCCACATCACTTGCACCGCAGATTGCGCAGGTGCGTGATAAGATCGCGTTGTTGCCAGCCTATATTCGTAAACCCAAAACGGAGTTGAATGATGACTTCTGACGGGGTGAGGGAGAATCAGGCCTATGTCTGGGTTTGGCTCCCCGGCGCAACGGAGCCCGTCGTGGCCGGCCTCATCAAGCAGGATGGTGAGCGCTACGTCTTTAACTATGGCCGCTCCTATCTGGAGCATAAAGACGCGGTTGCACTTTACTTGCCCGAACTGCCGCTAAAGCAAGGTCAGATTGATCCGATCGAACCTCTAAAGTTTGCAAGCGCATTACGGGACGGCGCCCCAGATGCCTGGGGGCGTCGTGTCATTATCAACCGTTTGATGGGCATTCGCGGCGAAGAAGCGGATATGGCCGACTTGGGTGAGATCAGTTTCCTGCTGGAATCTGGGTCAGACCGGATTGGGGCCTTGGACTTTCAAGCGTCTGCTAAGGAGTATGTGCCGCGTCAGGGATCAAATGCGTCTCTGGACGAGCTGCAACGCGCATCCGACATCGTTGAAGAAGGTGTCCCCTTGACTGAGGAGCTGGCTGAGGCCTTGCAGCACGGGACTGCCATTGGCGGAGCAAGGCCCAAAGCCCTCATCGATGATGGAAACAGAAAATATATCGCCAAATTTTCGTCGTCCGCCGACACCTACAGCGTGGTGAAAGGTGAATATATTGCGATGCGTCTGGCGCAGGAGGTCGGTCTAGACGTCGCCCCGGTGAAACTTGAGCAAACAATGGGCCGAGATGTCCTTCTGATCGAACGCTTTGACCGCAAGCACCTCGAAACAGGTTGGTCCCGGAAGATGCTGGTCTCCGCGCTGACGCTTTTTGGTCTTGATGAAATTATGGCCGCGCATGCAAGTTACACCGAACTGGCGGAGATCATCCGGCGGCGATTTACCGACCCCAAAGACACATTGCGTGAGATGTACTCGCGGATGATTTTCAACATCCTTGTCGGCAACACGGATGATCATGCACGTAACCATGCGGCGTTCTGGGACGGCGTTCAGCTGACGCTCACACCAGCATATGACATTTGCCCCCAGGCGCGGAACAGCCGAGAAGCGTCACAGGCCATGCTGATGGGGCGCGAAAGGCGCAGCCAACTGATGCACGGCTTAGCCGTGGCGAAGGATTTTCACCTCTCAGAGGAGGAGGCCAGAGCGATCGTTGCCAAGCAGGTACAGATCATTGACGAAGCTTGGGGGCCGCTCTGCAAAGAAGCTAATCTGTCTGAAACGGACCAAAAGGTGTTTTGGCGCCGGCAGTTCTTGAATGAACTGGCGTTTGAAGGCGTGGAAGGACAGTTTTATGAACAATGAAGATGGTGGTGCGCTTTACCGGCAAAGCGACGCTTTACGAGAGATTTTGATCTGGTCTGAAGATCGAGGCCTTTGACAACGCGATGCGCTGCGCCGGTTGTTCTCGATAAATCCCACCTGTTAATTGAGGCATCAGCTGAACAGGCAGTGTCTCTGACAAAGATGACCGAGATTGCCGGGGGCAATGCTCTTGTCAGCGACTGAACCGCACCGGGTTTGCCGGAGATTGATTTGGGTTAGTTACGCGGCCATGTTTTCAGTTTCCAGAGCGGCGTAGAAGTTTGCCTCTGCTTCCGCCGGCGGGATGTTCACGATCGGCTCGAGCAGTCGGCGGTTGTTGAACCAGTCGACCCATTCGAGGGTGGCATATGCGACGGCTTCGAAGTTGCGCCACGGCCCGCGACGGTGGATGACCTCGGCCTTGAAGAGACCGTTGATCGTCTCCGCCAGGGCGTTGTCGTAGCTATCGCCGACACTGCCGACGGAAGGTTCGATGCCGGCCTCTCTCATCCTCTCGGAATATTTGATCGACAGGTATTGCGACTCGCGGTCGGAATGGTGGACGAGCCCCGCGCCCTTGACTGGGCGACGATCGTGGACAGCCTGTTCGAGGGCATGGAGAACGAAGCCTGCGTGCGCTGTTTGGCTCGCCCGCCAGCCAACGATGCGACGCGCGTAGGCGTCGATGACGAAAGCGACATAAATACCCCCCCCTCCAGGTGGCGACGTAAGTGAAATCGCTGACCCAGAGCATGTTCGGCGCGGGCACGCGGAACTGCCGGTTCACCTTGTCCAGCGGGCACGGGGCCTTCTTGTCGGGGATCGTCGTCTTGTGCGGCTTGCCCCGGATGATGCCGTGAATACCCATCCCTTCATCAGCCGGGCCACTGTATAACGGGCGACGGCGAAGCCTTCCCGATCCAGCTGACGTCAGGCCTTGCGCACTGTATGCGGCGGCTGCATCCCACCCCAGGTTCAGCTTGACGACTTGAAGTTCCACGGGAGAAGTTCGTCGATGCGGCCTTGCGGATGGCCGGCGGCGATGGCTTCGAGGGTGGCCTTGAGATAGGCGAAGGGCTCGACGCCGTTGATCTTTGCGGTCTCGATGAGCGACGCGATGCGTCCCCAAGCGCGCCCGCCTTCGTCATGTCCGGCGAACAATGCGTTCTTCCTGTTCAGAGCGATGGGCCGGATCAGGTTCTCGACGCTGTTGGAGTCGATCTCGACCCGACCGTCGTGCAGGAAGGTCTGCAGCCCGTCCCAGTGACGATGAATGTATGTAAGCGAGCTTCTCCCCAGGCGCGATTTCGCGGAGATGCGGAGGCGCTGTTGTTGCAGCCACTCGCCGAACTCGGTCACGAGGGGCGCGGTGCGCGCCTGCCGGGCCGAGAGCCGCTGTCCCGGCGCCGTGCCGCGGATGTCGGCCTCGATCTTGTAGAACTCGGCGATGCGGCGCAGCCCCTCGGCGGCGATCTCGGAGCCGTCGCGGTCGAACACCTCCTTCAGCTTGCGCCGCGCGTGGGCCCAGCAATGCGCCACGCGGACCGGGTCGCCACCCTTGCGGGTGGGCCGCGTCAAACGGTTGTAACCCTGGTAGCCGTCGAGTTGCAGGGTGCCGTCGAAGCCGCGCAAAATCTTCTCCGCGTTCTCCCCGGCGCGGCCGGGCGCGTAGAAGAAGACCACGCCCGGTGGATCATCTCCGCCCCATGACCGGTCGTCACGGGCGAGCGCCCAGAGATATCCCGTCTTGGTCCGGCCGCGCCCCGGATCCAGCACAGGGGCGGTGGTCTCATCCATGAAGAGCTTGGTCGACGTCTTCAGATGCTCGGCCAGCCGGTCGACGACGGGACCGAGATGGAAGGCGGCGGTGCCGACCCAGTCGGCCAGCGTGCTGCGGTGGATCTCGATGCCCGATCGGGCAAGGATCCGGCTCTGCCGATACAAGGGCAAGTGGTCCGCATATTTGCTGATCAGGACATGCGCGATGGCGCCCTCGGTCGGCAGGCCGCCGTCGATGAGATGCGCCGGGGCGCTCGCCTGGGTCACGCCATCGGTGCAGGCGCGGCAGGCGTATTTGGGGCGAACCGTGACGAGCACGCGCAGCTGGGCGGGCACGATGTCCAGCCGCTCTGTGCGGTCCTCGCCGATCTTGTGCATCTCCCCGCAGCCACAAGGACATTGCAAACTGTCCGGCTCGATCACGCGCTCGATGCGCGGCAGGTCCTTGGGCAGGTTGCCTCGATTGCGCCGGGCTGCACGCCGGGGGCGGCTCTCGGACGGCGCTTGCGTCTCCTGCTTCTCCTCGGCTTCGGCGACCGCAATCTCGAGATCCTCGAACGCCAGCTGCCGGTCATCTTCGCTGAGCTTCTCGGATCGTTTGCCGTGGACTGCCTGGTTGAGTTCGGCGACCAGATGCTCGAGGCGCTTGATGATCTCCTTGAGGCTGACCCTCTCACCTTTGAGCTCCTCATGCTCGCGCAGCAGCGCGGCGACAGCTTCGCGCTGCGCCTCGGGGATTGCGGACAGGTCAATGATCGCGGTGGATGGCATGGCCGGAGGCTACCCCGAAGCCGCCTCGAAGGCCCGCCTTTTCTCGTGCCTGATTCACTCTGCCGCAGCCGGGCGGCGGATCTCCAGCGCCTTCACCTTGCGCCAGTCGAGCCCGGCGAACAGGGCCTCGAACTGCGCCCGGTTCAAAGTCATCACGCCGTCCCGAACCGCCGGCCAAGTGAAGGAACTCTCCTCAAGCCGCTTGTAGGCCATCACCAGCCCGGTGCCGTCCCAGAAGAGTATCTTCAGCCTGTCTGCACGCTTCGCCCGAAACAAAAACACGGTGCCAGTGAACGGATCCTCCTTCAGGACCGATGCGACCTGCGCGGCGAGACCGTCGTGGCCTTTCCTGAAGTCGACCGGCTGGGTCGCCACGAGGATACGGACGGTGTGGGACGGCATCATCACGAGGACGCCCCGAGCGCATGGACGATCTCGGCAATCCGCACCGCCGGGGTGTCGGCGGCAAGCGCGATCGTCACGTCACCGAAGACGAGGCGCAGGCTGTCGTCCGACTGCCTCGAGGGATGCGGCGCCTGCGGGGGCTTCGGCTCGCACAGGACAACCGGCGCGAAGGCAGTCGGCTCATCCGACATCTCGGCGGCGGGCAGGACCAGCTTGCCCTCTTTGGCCAGGCATCGCCACGCCGACAACTGGTTCGGCTTCATCCCGTAACGCGCCGCCACGGCGTTGACCGTCGCGCCCGGCTCAAGTGTCTCCGCGACAGCCTGTGCCTTCACCTTCTCCGGCCACCGGCGGAGCCCGCTGCCGAAGATCTCCACTCCGAGCGATCTGAGAAACGCAGTCTGAGCATCCATTGCGAAACGCACTCCCATCTTGAGATGGGTATCACCTCGCAGTCCGCGCCGGCGCAGACAACGTGCCGCTCAGACACCGCTTACTGCGCACTCCATAGACGCGCCAGTTCTCCTCGAAGACGCGCTCGATCTCGGGCCGCAGCCCCGCGTCCCGCCGGGCGAGATCCTACAATCGGGCCGGATCGGCCGGCTTGGCCAGGTGATCGTAGTAGGTGGATGGGGCGATCGGAAGAACCCTGCAGATCGGCTAGACCCCGTTCGCCTCCCGATGATAGTCGGTGAACCCAATCATCACTTCGACTGGCGGTCGAACTCCGCCATCGCAAAATACGCCGATGCCTTACGAAGGATCGCGTTCGCCTGGCGAAGCTCTCGGTTCTCCCTCTCAAACGCCTTCAGTCGGTCGGCCATCTCGGTCGGAATGCCCGCCCGCTGGCCGCTGTCGACCTCGGCCCGCTTGACCCACTCATTGAGCGTGTTCGCAGCAGAGACGATCGTAACGGCCCGGTTGGCACCGCCTGCCAGATTCCGGCGTGAGGCCCTAAGACACGTGCATAACGACGTCGCAAACGACGTCTCTTATGCGCGGAGGGGCTATGCGGGGCGAGGTTTTGGGTATTGAGCGCCGCCGGCGTTGGGACGACGAGATGAAGCTGGCGATCGTGAGCGCGGTGGGGATCGACGGCGCGACGGTGACCCAGGTTGCGCAACGGCACGAGGTGACGCGTCAGCAGATTTACGCGTGGCGTCACGAGCTGAAGCGGAAGGGGTTGTGGTCACCCGAGACGGGCGTGCTGTTCCTGCCCGCCGGCATGGTGCCCGCGATGGACCTGACGGTGGTTGAGGATCGAACCACAGCTACCACTCCCGTAGTCTGGGTTGAGTTGCGGCTTGTGAAGGGCCGCGTGCTCCGGTTCGAGAGCAACATCGACGATGCAGCGCTGTCCCGCTTGGTTCGCGCGGTGGATGCCGCATGATCGGGCCGGGGACCGGGGTGCGGGTGTATCTGGCCTGCGGGACGACGGATATGCGCAAGGGGATCGGTGGGTTGGCGGCGCTGGCGCAAGACGTGCTGCGCCAGAAGCCGACCGGCGGTGCAGTCTTTGCCTTCCGGGGCCGCAAGGGGGATCGGCTGAAGCTGCTTTACTGGGACGGCCAGGGGTTCTGTCTTTACTACAAGGTCCTCGAGCGTGGGCGCTTTCCCTGGCCGAACACCAGCTCGGGGGCGGTGCGACTGACCTCGGCGCAGCTGGCGATGTTGTGGGAAGGGATTGATTGGCGGCGGCCAGATTGGGGCGCTCCACCGGCCCGTGTCGGGTGATTTATCTACCTGAAACACCTTGTTTTTATAGCGCTTCCTGATGGGGTGTGTTAGATGGTGGCATGTCAAGCGATGCGCCCATCCTCCCCGAAGATCCCGCTGTTCTGAAAGCGATGATCGCCGCCTTGCAGGCGGAAAACGCCAGGATGTCGGCGACGATCCGGGCGCATGACCAGCTGATCCAGACGCTGCGGCTGCGCATCGCGAAGCTCAAGAAGCAGGCCTTCGGCAAGTCCTCGGAGAAGATTGAGCGCGAGATCGAACAGCTGGAACTGGCGCTTGAGGATCTGTTGATTGCCAGCGCCGAAAGCGCCACCATCCCGACGGACGAAGACGAGGCGGATCCTGCCCCTGAGGCGAAGACCGGCGATGTGGACAAACACAAGCCCCGCCGTCGTCCCCGCGTCTCGGAGGCTACCCCGCGGGAGCGGCGCGAGCTCGACCCCGGCAGCTGCTGCCCGGATTGCGGTGGCGACCTGCGGCTCGTTGGCGAAGACATGAGCGAGATGCTCGACCTGGTTGCGGCACAGCTGAAGGTCCTGCAGATCGCGCGGCTGAAGAAGTCCTGCCGCCGCTGTGAGAAGATGGTGCAGACACCGGCGCCCAGCCGTCCGATCCCCGGTAGCATGGCGAGCGCGGCGCTCTTGGCCTGGATCCTCGTCTCCAAGTTCGATGACCATCTTCCCTTGTATCGCCTGAACGAGATCTTCGCCCGCATGGGGGCCGACATCCCGGACAGCACGCTGGTCGACTGGTGTGGGCGCGCCATGAAGGTGCTGGCGCCGCTGGTCGAACGGATCGAAGCCGATGTGATGGCCAGCGACCTGCTGCATGCGGACGACACCCCGATCCGGGTGCTGGACCGGTCCCTCAAGGACCGCGGCCTCGGCAAGGGGGTGAAGCAGGGCCGGATCTGGGCCTATGTCCGCGATCCACGACCTTGGGCCGGAACCGCGCCACCCGGGGCGGTCTACCGCTTCGCCCCGGACTGGAAGCAGGAACACGTGCATGGGCATCTCGCCCAGACCCGCGGCATCCTGCAGGCCGATGGCTACAAGGGCTACAACAAGCTTTACGAACCCGATCCCGATGGCACGCCCCGCCTGCAGGAGGCGTCCTGCTGGGCGCATCTGCGGCGTGACTTTCATGACGAATGGGGCAAGACGAAATCCGCCATCGCGCGCGAGGCACTCGACCGCATCGGCGCGCTCTACGACATCGAGCGCGAGATCAACGGGCAGCCCGCCGAGATCCGCCTTGCCGCGCGGCAGACGCACAGCGCCCCGAAGGTCGAGGCCTTCTTCGCCTGGTCCGAAAGCCAGCTCACGCGGATCCCCGGCAAGGGGGACCTCGCGCGCGCGTTCCGTTATGGGCTGGCCCGCCGGGCCTCGTTCAGCCTCTTCCTCAGCGATGGCCGCGTTGCCATCGATAACAATCCAGCCGAGCGCGCCCTGCGTCCGATCGGCATCGGTCGGAAGAACTGGCTCTTTGCAGGCGCCGACACCGGCGGCGAAACGCTGGCCCGCGCCATGACGATCATCGAGACCGCAAAGCTGAACGGCCTCGATCCGCAGGCCTACCTCGCCGACGTGCTCGACCGCATCAACGATCACAAGATCAACCGGCTCGACGAGCTACTCCCATGGAACTGGAAACCGGTCGCCGCCGCTCAGGCCGAGGCCGCCTGATGGCGACCGTCACCCATGTCTGCACGATCGACTATGTCGCGAAGATACTCGGCGAAGACCGCGAGTTGCTTGAAGCCATCGTCTCCAACGACGACAATCTGACCTACGGTGACATCATCAGCGTCTATACCAGTTCGGAAGAGGCCATTACGGCCCTCACAGACCGCGGCATCGAAGAACTCCGAGACATGCTCACTGCCGCGCGCATCACTCCCGAAACTTGGCATGAGTTCCTCGACGACTTCGTCCATGACGCCGATCTCGTCGCCCGCATCAAGGCCCAATCGCCGCGGTAGCAACCGGCCGGTTACAGACGATCTTCGCCTAGATCGACACGATCGCCTGCCGGCGAGAGCCATGCTGGCCCTCGTGATCCAAGACCATCCGCACGGCACGCTCGCGCACTTCGGGGGAAAACTTGTTCGTCGCATTGCTCATGATGCTTCATCCTACTCAGGAGTTGGAGCCTCCGGCAAAAATGGGGCGGTTCACATCGCCTCATGCTCATTACTGATGAGATGTTCTCAGATGAATAGACGCGCTCTGATTCAGGCTGAGATGTAAGGTCTTCTTGATTTTTGACGATTTCACTGCATCTGAGAGAAGCTCAGGGAGTACGTGATGAAGTCTGAGAAACACTTTTCATTCGAGCAGCGCGCCGTTGAAAAAGCCGCCGCGCGGGCCAAGGATGAGCGCGATATCCGCTCAGGCGTCGTTTCCGCGGCACAAGTCGCACGCGAAAATGGCGGCGGTCGGCACAAGATTGAGCTTCTCGGCCCTTCCGCTCGCATGCAGAAATTAGCTTCTCAGTATTAGGCACTGATCCTTTCAGAGCGAATTACGTCGAGATTAATCGACACTTCGAACGCCAAAACGAAGATACTCGGACGGCACATGGTCGGTCAGCCATACCCCGTTGTCGGCACGGCAGAACACGTAGCCATCACCGTGCATTCTGATAGCTTCGACTTGAAGAACCGTCGGCTTTCCGTGCCTTTTGCCGACTCCAGCTGCCGTCGACAGATCGGCCGACAAATGCACTTGTCGGCGCCCCCCGGGAAGCAGCCCGGATGCGAAGATCGCATCGAGGCTTTGAGATGCGGTGCCATGATATAGAAACTCCGGCGGGGAAAGCGGCTGCAAACCAAGATCGACGGAAATCGAGTGACCTTGGGCAGCTCGGATCATGTCTTTTCGAATCGTGAAACGACGCTTGTCATTCGTCTTGACGAGATCTTCGAGTTGCGCGCGTGTCATGCCGCGACCCGCTTTTTTCATCGCACGAAGCAGTAGGTCAATGCGCACCCATCCAGCAGGATCGAGCGTCACACCGATCTCGTCCGGCGCGTGGCGCAGTATTCGCGCGAGAAACTTGCTCTCTCGGCTCATGTGAATCGACCTCTTTGGGCTCGAGCGTATATCCTGCCACATGTACATTCACGAAACGAAAACACGCTATGGCCGCTTAAAACGCAAAGTCGATTAGAGGCAAGCGCTCGCTTTGGATGACTGCACACCATCGAAAAATGATGCGCCAGCAGCGAAACTGTGAGCTACTCCCCATCTCTTGGACAGGATCTGACGTAATTTAAGCTACTCGTTGCACCTGCTGACCGGGTTGGTTGATATCATGTCTCTGCCAATAGACCAGCGCCGGTGGCTTGCCGCCGAGGGCTGAGTGAGGGCGCTGGTGGTTGTAGAAGGTCATCCATTTCCGGATCGCCGCCTTTGTCTCCGATCCTGTCTCCCAGGCATGCAGGTAGACGCATTCGTATTTCAGGGTTCGCCACAGCCGCTCGATGAAGATGTTGTCGAGGAATCGGCCTTTCCCATCCATCGAGATGCGCACGCCCGACCGGCGGAGCCGATCCGTCCAAGCGAAGGACGTGAACTGAGAACCCTGATCCGTATTCATTATCTCGGGCGGGCCGAACTTGTGGATGGCTTCGTTCAGCGCCTCGACACAGAAGTCGGCCTCCAGCGTGTTCGAGATCCGCCAAGACAGAACCTTGCGGGTGTGCCAGTCCATGATCGCCACGAGGTAGAGGAACCCGCGCCGCATGGGCAGGTAGGTGATATCCGAGCACCAGACCTGGTTCGGGCGATCCACCCGCAGACCTCGCAGCAGGTAGGGATAGGTCTTGTGCCCCTTCGCCGGCCTGCTTGTGTTGGGTTTCTGGTAAATCGGCATGAGCCCCATCAGGCGCATCAGTCGCCGTATCCGCTTCTCGTTCACCAGGTGGCCGTCGTTACGCAGGTGCCAGGTCATCTGGCGGACACCGAAGAACGGGGTCTCCAGGAACTGCTCGTCGATCTGCCGCATCAGGCCGAGGTTCTGTTCGGTTTCGCCCTTCGGCTCGTAGTAATAGGATGAGCGTGCGATCGACAGCAGCTTGCACTGCTGCCCAATCGACAGATCCGAATGGTTCGGCTCGATCATGCCACGCCTCACTTCCCGCCCCAAGGCTTCAGCTTTCGTTCCAAAAAAGAGTTGGCCACCGCCAGCTCCCCGATCTTGGCGTGGAGCTCCTTCACCTGCTCCTCGTCGATCTCGGGCTTCCTTCGGCCCCCGCGCTCGAACACGCCCGACGCGCCTTCGAGCAAGGCCCGCTTCCATTGATGGATCATCGTTGGATGCACCCCGAACCGGCTCGCCAGCTCGGCCGCTGTCTCTTCACCCTTCAGGGCTTCCAGCGCGACCTTTGCCTTGAACTCGGGTGCGTGCTGCTTGCGTTTCGACATCTCTGATCTCCTTCTCGTCGAAGATCAGCAGACTGCAAATCGTAGCTTATGTCAGTGTCCGAATTTCAGGGGGTAGCTCACTGATAGCGTTACAGGCAAATCTACTTCTTGTCGGTAACTGCAAATTCGCGAACCGAATTTCGCATCTTTCGCTTACCAACGACTGACCTACTGGGATGAACTGCCTTCCCACCAACCCGCTGCTACCATTGCGGGCAGAGGTGGAGAGGGAGCATCTGATGGACATCAAGGTTTTGGGCATTGATCTGGGCAAGGCCGTTCGCAGTCATGCAGGGCTGGATAAAGCGGGAGCGGTTGTGTTTCGCAAACGGCTCCAGCGGCATCGGCTGTTGGACTTTCTTATTCCGCTCCCACCCTGCTTGGTTGCGATGGAAGCCTGCGGCGGGGTGCATCACATCGGGCGATTTTGTCTTGAGAAGGGACATGAGCCTCGGTTGATGTCGCCGCTCTACTTCCGGCCCTATGTGAAGGTTTACAAGAATGACGACCGTGATGCGGAGGCGATTGCCGAAGCTGCGACGCGCCCGACGGTCTCATTCGTTGCGATCAAATCGGAAGAACAGCTCGACCTTCAGGCTTTGCACCGTGTGCGCACACCGTGCGCGGGAGCGCCTCGTGTCGGACAGGACGCGCTTGATCAACCAGGGTCGAGGCTTCTTGATGGAACGCGGCATTCGGGTTGGCACTGGGCGCCACGTTTTCCAAAAGGAACTTGCCAGACTGGCTGCAGAGGGCGCTTCCGATCTTTCCACGCGAATGCGCCTGCTTGTGACTGACATCCAACGGCGACCAGCATTGCCGTTAAGAAAGGGAGCGCGTCGCCTGATCGGGCGAACCAACGGCGGCATGAACACGAAACTGCACGCCATCTGCGACAGCGAGGGACGACCGATTGACCTGTTTGTCATGGCCGCTCAGGTCAGCGATTACATCGGTGCGCGCGCTGCTCGGTGGTCTGTCAAACGTCAAATGGCTACTCCGGGATAGCACTCGCAGCAACCGTCATCTACTGATTATGAATCCTGACACTAAGTCTACCGCGGCGCGCTGATGCCTCCATCGCGCCGCAGTAGAGCCTCCAGACTATAGCACGACTGAATCGTGTTCAGCGTCATGGCAGCAGAAGTCCTCCGGACGGGGCCGTTCGATGTTCATGTGCACGCTGGCTCGTTCGTACTGCGGAAGAAGCGAGTGGAACAGCTCGATGTAGCGCATTGCCTTCTCGATGCATCGCTCGCCTTCTTCCCGCGACTTTGCACTCTCCATCAGAACCACCAGAGGGCAAAGCTCGGAGTGGCTTTCACGCCAGCCCCAGATGCCCTGAATCCAGTGGGGGTGTACGTAGAGGAGCGCATCGGCGAACTGGACCAAGTGTATTGTGTATGGTGTCCATTTCTCAACCATCCGGGCTTGATGCACGATGCGGTGATGATTCAGTCCGGCGAAGGGCACGGCGGTGATCTCGCGGAACGCCGCGGCGTTGGATACCGACATCTCGTCATCGAAGATGGTTTGCGGTTCGAGTGCGCCCTGTTGATAGGCGACTTCGATAATCGATTGAGTGTTGAAGCTCTGGCCTGTCGAATTGTGGATACCCCCAAATACCCCGATAAGGTTGCCGGGGCGGGCGGAGTCCGGTTGAACGAGATGTGGGGTGTGTGGCAGAGGCCCCGTCAGAGGGAGGGCTGCAAGACGGGCCGGCTCTTTGGAAAAGAGATCGGTCCACTTGGTAGATTTGCTGTCTGTCATCATGATGATAAGGTCCTTTATGTGCAGGTATCTTTGAGAAGGTCGGGTTTTGTGAGCCGGGGGACTCTTTGCACTTGGTGAGACGTCTTCTGGCCGCCCGCTGCGCGCAACCTCTTCATCCTGCTGCGACGACGAGGTCTTGCCCTGCTTGACGATTGGAAGGCCGCCGATCGCGTCGCCGCCAGGCAGAACAGGGCCATGTCGGCCATCAGTGCAGCTTCCTTGACTTCGAAGGGATGGAGACGTGGGTGGAGGGTGGCAGGCCAACCAGACCTCCTGAGCCAGGCGGTCGCCCGGTCGCTTGCAGAGCCTGCAGAATGAACTTGAGGTTGCTGAGGTCCTCGGGTTTACGTAGGGGAAATGGGTGCTTGGGCATTGGGTGGTCTCCTGTCGGGATGTAAGAGGTTTGACGGTGTCGTCGTCTCTGCTTGGAGGGAGATGGGTTCATCTCTCGGTGTACGGAAACGGATTTCGTGATGTTTTTTGGGGGGTGGTGGTTGGCAGACGGTCGTCGGCGCGCGAACATGCACTCCGCTCGAAATCGAAGCGAGTTTCTGGAAGCCGAGCCGCGGTTAATCGGATTCCCAAGATGTTTCAGACAGGATCGAGAGGTCGAGCTTGGCAGAAGGGATCACACGGGGTTCTTTTAAAGAGAGTTGGTCCAATTGGCGACGGTGTTTCCGAGCGCCTCAGAAGGGAGATCGGATCCAACGGAAGCGGACGGAAATCGGAACAGACGATTTTTTCGGCCAGTTCCGTGGCGTGATCGCTGCATCGAAATGGTTCACTGGCACTGGAGCATCAGGCCGGGTCTCACGTCTGCTGGGCGCCTCGGGCTCCACCGATGAAACCATTGATGACCTGGAGCGTTTGGTCTTCGTAGAGTCGTGGGACAGTCATGATGGGCAGCAGGGCCGCTGAAGATAAGGTGTCACGAAGGCAGGACCATAACTGTTGGCTAAACCCAAGTCTCGAGCGTCTCCCTCGGATATCCGCATGACGTCGCGAATCCAGAAAGCTGGATTCGCGCGCTTATTCGATCAGTTTAGAGCCGCACTATTGGGACGGGGTGTCGGCTCGTCTCGTCCGTTTCAGAAAGGGACGCGCTCGCATGAGCGCTCCCAGAGCCTCTCCTCTCAATTGCAAGATACGCACTGGCGGCAAGGGGGATCTGGAATGCTTGAAGCTGCACACAAACTTGGTCGGCCAAGGACCTCCTCTTACGAAACCTTCCACGTTTCCGCCGGTGCCCAATCTGTGAACTGTTCGCGAGCGGCTTGGGCTTGGTGTGACCAAAACAAATCCCCCAAAACCGTTCGGGATTCCTGATGATTTCTGGGATTTCTTCTAATTTCTACCATTTCAAGCAGACGTATTCCTCGCGAAATCAATCACCTACGTAAAATCTACAGGTTCAGATCCGGGGTAGTGCTGATCAGAAGCGGGGCAGGAGGCCGGTGTTCCCGGGGGCTGCCACCTCACGAACGGGTTTGCCAAACAGTAGAAACGGGTTGGTCGAGCCCCGAAGTGAGCCGCTCTCGCGATTTCCGTGCGCTTGGTAAGAAACACATCTGCTCATCGATAGTCATCGAAAGAGGAGCAGACATGCCGGCCGACAACGGCAAAATTCAGATCGCGCAGGTGCTCGTCGAGCATCTCAGACGGGCGGGGTTCAGTCTCACGTCGTTCAAGCTGATCCTCGCGATGCTTCATCACCAAGACCGACAAGAGCTCTGGATTCGTGAGGCGATTGAGACCCCGAGCCTTGCGAAGACATGGATCGAGGGGACCCGGCTCCGAGCGATCGTTGGCCCATACCGCGAGAACGGCGCGACGTCGCTGCATCGGCTCGTTGCAGAAGCGAAGAGGACGGACTTGTTCGATGACATCCGACTCATTGAACGTAACAGAATACTGGCATGGCAGTTTTCCGGCCTTACTCAACGGCTAATGGCTGCTCGGATATCTGACTATTACACGCTCCTCGATCTTGCCGAAGTCGGAGACTGTCGGAGCCTCGACGATCTCAACTATCTCATCGTGATCCGACATGTCTTCAAAGGTAAGGCTCCGAAATTCTATGGCCCTTCGTCGATGAACTGGAGCCGTCTACGCGGCAAGCACATGGCGTCTTTGACGCGGATTGCGAAGATGACAGGGGTAACGCTCGTAGTCATCGAGAGCCGGGACAGACAAGACTATGGCTTGCGTCACGTCGAATGCAGGGTCTGTCACGCTCAGACAACCTGGTGGATTTCGGCGATCCGAAAGCATCCCGCTGGTGCGAAGGTGACGCTGATTGACGCGTCTGGCAGCCGGAAGGTCGACGCAAAAACGTTCGACTTCAGCCATTTGCCGGGGATCGTTCCAGATCCTCCGCCCCGCGGCTAGCAACCGGCCCGGCGGCGGGTACCGCCGCATGCCTCAAGCCGCTCCCTAATCGTAAAGAAGACGGCAGCGGCTGAGGGCCGATGCGGTGCTGTCGGGCCACCGCATCGGCCCTCAGCCGCTGCCGTATACACAGGAGTTTTATTCGTGTTTCGTCTGCTGCCTAATCCCCTTTTCCCGGGCGATATTGTCTCGTTCAGATTTCCTCATTCCGAGGGAATGGCGCCCTACGCCCGGCCTTGCCTCGTTCTCGACGCGAGCGATAAGGAAGTCCTTCTCGCATACGGTACCACCTCTCGCTCGCGCGCGAATGTTGGCTTCGAACTGCGTGTGACTGCCGAGTTCGCTGAATGTGGACTCGATAAAGCGAGTCGGTTCGTGCTGGCGCGTCGCGTGCGGGTGGCCCGCGCGGATCCGCGGCTTGTGCCGAATGCTCTGGGAACCCCTGTCCTCGGACGACTGACCGAGGCTTTGCGACGGCGTCAAAACGATCTCTTTGCCCAGATTGAAGCCAGCTGGCCGACCGCGGAACGCAGGATCGAAGCAGAGCGCCGCGGATTGCACCCGCGCCGAGGCGATCGCCGTCGCAGGGGAGGCGAGCCGTATCTGGTCTGAGCGGTTCCGGCGGGCGCGGACCCCGCGTACAGGCTCTGATCCGGTTGGATCCGCGGGCATCGCGCATGGCGCCCGCGGATCCAACCCGGATCAGAAGCCGGGTGCGATATCGCAACAAGAGATAGGTAATGTTATGCACAATCCCGAGAAACTCAGTGCCGTTCAAGCTTTTGGCCAGCGCAATCTGCCCGCTCTGCAGTCTCTGCTCACTCACGCACATGACGCGGTTTGGAGCGAGCGGCTGAGGACGTGGCTGACAGCGTGTATCCTCTCCCCAGACAGTGCGCTTCGTGCGGCCGCTCTCGAACATGCCGTCGTCGATCTCGTCACGCTGGAGCTTTCCCGCCAATCTTACGCACTTGCAGATGATGGCCTTCGTCTGACGGACCGGGGCGGCACACTCCTGGTCCGCCGGACGCTGGCAGAGCTACTTTTCGTTCTCAGCACGTCTGATGCGCGATCGGCGCGCCAGCTCGCCACACTCGCTTGCGCGAGCCGCAACGAACGGTTGGAGCAGATACGATCCAAGATCATCGAAACCGTATAAATGGAAGCCGGCTGCTGGATTTCCCGCAGCCGGCACGGCTGAACCGAATGAACGACATATGAAGATCGCAACCGGAAGACGGCGCTCAAGTTCCGACCGACTTGGTCGGTGCGTGCTCTTTCCCACACAAACTATAGTTTGTGTGGGAATCGATCGGGCTCGAATTTTGGTAGGGAGACCTCCCCTCAGTATCCGCTGCTGTGCGAACAAAATGGGCGGCGCCGTCAAGTGTAAGTAAAGGATGATGAAAAATGGCAGGCATCTCCCGCGCAACCGCAATGCAGGCCGGGATGGAGCGTACGAGGGCAGCGTCGCAGCAACTCGAACGTGATATCATTCAGATCGCATGCTAGATCGAAATCAGGCACCCCGGCTCACTCACCGCTCTCGAAGTACAGTGGCGCTATTCTTGCGGTGACAACGAGATCGCAAATGTTGTTCCGCTCGTTTCCGATGAGGAGACCCGTCATAAGATCCGGCGCAAGGCAGAGGCGGCGTATCGCGCGCTCGACGACGCGCTCAAGCCCGAAGGGCGCCACTCTGCGCCCGCGCGAGGAATCTCGCCGCATACACCGACGCTGGCCTCGCGGAAATCGCAGCGGCCTACGCCTTCGGCATCTCCAAGACATGTGCCTTCATGGATGGAAACAAGCGCACAGCATTCGTGACCGCGGTCACGTTTTTGCGGTTCAACGGCTACTCTTTCCGACCAACACCGGTCGAAGGCGTCCGGGCGATGAAGGATCTGGCCTCGGGGCAAGTCAAAGAGCCGGATTTTGCCAAGTGGCTCTCGAGCGGGATGAACCCGATCTGAAGCCTCGAAGAATTCTTCGAGCGGCGCAGCTACCCAAGTACAGAGCCCCTCTGGAGACGGAGAGGAGCTACCAACATTTTCCCTCAGGGGTTGAGCCTTCGGCGCCCCATCGCCTCCGATAGCGGGTGCGCGCGAATTCGTTGGCGTTACTATACTGATCATTTGATCAACAAGTTGTTCCGACACCCTAAAATATTCTGCTGGCGATTTTGAAACTCCCCGCATTCTCCCTTTGTCTTCTCTGCCCCCAAGAGAATGGATAGAGAATGCCCACAGGACACGAAAATCCCGATTGCGACTCTCCGCCAGTGCTGCTCGACCGGGCGTTTCTGCGACGTCGATGGCGCTTTTCAGCAAGTGACACCTTCCTCTGGCGACACGAACAGCGCGGCCTGCTCGTTCCTGTCACCGACGGCACGAAGCTGCGCTACACTTGGGACGCTGTTTTCGCATTTGAAGGCGGGCCACCTCCGGAGGGCATGGTCGCGGCGTATAAGGGCGATCTCCTGACGGTGGAAGAGGCGGCGCGGCTCTGCTCCGTGAGTCCATCGTACATTAGGGCGGAGGCCCGTGCGGAAAACCTTCCGAGTCGGCGTGCCGGGCGGGCATGCCTCTTCGTTCCGGCGGAAGTCGAAGCCTGGCGCGCGCGGCGCTTCGTGAACCGCAAAACACTGAAAAAGGCGGGAATTTCCTCCGATAAATGGAACGGGGGGTGAAGTTTACGGGCCAAACTTCGCACCCCGTTCCATTCATATTGTCGCAATGAACGGTCGGGCGGTCGAATGAAAACCGACAGGAGGAAATGAAAAGATGAGCAACGAACAATCTATCGGGCTGAAAACCCTCAAAGACGTCGCGCATGTCCTGCCGTCGGTTTATTCCGAGGCGTCCGCGAAGACCCTCGCGGCCGCGTTGCACAAGGCCGAACGTCTTACAGGGCTGCGGCTGTCGCAAATTCCCGCCAATGAAAACGACTGGATCCGTCGCGCGAAGTCGATCATCTGGGCCGACGAATTCCGCGGCGCTACGCCGGGCGATCAGGAAGCAGTGTTCAACATTTGGGTGAAGAAGATCGCGTCGACGATCCGGCGCGCGCAGGAGAGCGTGACGGCCCCCGTAAAGGTCTCCGACCAGCGCGGCGCCTGGGATCAGATCGTGGACTACGCCGCGCGCGTCGAGAATACCTTCGATGACGAAGGCAATCGCATTCTGCCGAACATGTTCTCGGTCTCGATGACAATCCTGCGCTCGCACGGCGGTCATCTGCACCCGAGCGAGCTGACGACTGAAACTGCCCGCCAGACCTTGATTGCCTGCCGCGCGGACAAGGCTGCATCGTTTCGCAACGCTATAGCCGCGTTCAATCGCCTCGTGCGTGAGCAGAACCGGCATCCGGCGATCGCTCATCTTCTGCCGCAGCTTCCGATCGGTCCGATCCCGCATCTTCGGGATGGGCCACTCGATTGGACGCTCTTTACGCCCGCCTTCGTTGCCTCCCGGGACCGCGCGATCACACGGGCGATCACTGGGGATCGCACGCGGCGCGGCGACCGGTTCAAAGGCAAGCTCGGAAAGGGACAGCTTTCTGCGGCGGGCCAGCGCAAGGGCCGTCGCCGTGGCGTCGGAAATCCTGACAGTGCGCGCAAGAACCATCTCAATGCGCTGAGCTGGCTGGTGCGGCACGCGTATCCCGATCGGTCTGATGCCTATGATCTGAACGATATCCGCGACCTGTTCACCACCGAGATCGTCAAGCAAGCGGTCGATACCTATATCGCGCGTGCCGAGGCGTCCGAGGTTCTGCTCAATCCGACGGAGACGTCATCCGCAGGTGGGGTGCTTGCGCGCCTTCAGGTCCTCGCGGATCGCAACGAATGGTCCGAGGACGTGGTGTTTGAGTTGGAAGACGCGCGGTTTGATCGCGTCGACAGCCACCAAAGCCGCGAAATGTCGAAAGGGCGGGAGCAATTCGTGAAACTCGTGCAGCGCGATCCCGCCGTGCCTCGCGCGATTGTTTCAGGTCCGCGCCGGCTGGCCGAGGAGGCTCAATTGGTCTTCGACGACTGGAAAAGTTTCAAGACGCGCGAGCGTGAGACGGCGCTGCATCTCTCGATGGGGGCAAGTTTGCTGGCGCTGCTACTTGCGCGTTCGGTGCGCTCGAAGAACGTGCACGAACTCATCATAGACGGTGACGATGCCGAGTTGCTTCGACCCCTCCGCGATGCCAGACCCTGGCTTGAGATCGATCGTCGGCGTGTGAAGAACGCCAGCCCGATCGCCGGTGAGATTCCTGAGCGTCAGTGGCGTGTCATCATGCAATGGCTCGATCAGGGTCTCCCCAAATGGTGCGAAAAACATGGGATCGATTTCGACGAAAACGTGTTGCTCCTGCCCGGGCCGAAGGGGCTGCTGTCGCGCCACACATACAACAGGGTCTGGAATAAATGTGTCGCGCGGATCGGTGTTCCGGGCCTTCAACCACACCTGATGCGGCATGTCATGGCGACGATCTGGCTTGCCGCAAATCCGGGTGATTACACGACCGTCGCCGCGTTCCTTTGCGACAAGGTTTCCACTGTGGAAAAATTCTACGCCCGTGGCGAAGGCGCAGCGGCCGCGAAGCTATTTGCCGAAGCGCTCGAGGCGCTCGACCCGACGCTCGAGACCTTTCTGAAAAGGAGAGCCGCATGACCAAGACCCGAGACCAAAGGGCAGGGGAGCTGCCCGCGCGAATGCCGCATGTCCCGCCACGCGTGGTGGAACGGATGCAGGACCATCTGCGGCAGCAGGAGTTCTCTCAGCGCGGCATGCCCGCCGCGCTGGAGGCTTTCTTTGTCGAACTGGACAAGGCTGGGCTCGCACCCGAACAGGTGACCGCGGAGGTGTTTCGTGCCACCGGCACGTCGCGGTCCCGGTTCCGCTGTCTCGTCGCAGCCCTGCGTCAGTTTGCTCCGGACGTGCCGCTTTCCCCATCGCACCCGGTCAAGCAGGACTGGGATCGATGGCTCAATGCGAGGTACAACAAAAAAGAAAAAGTCGAAGGATCAAGCCGCCGTGTGGGCCTGGCGCCGGATGACTGGCCGGTGGCCTGGCGCACGGCTCTGCCGACGCTGGAGCGGAGCGTGCGGCCCTACGGGGTGCGATTGAAACCACTCGCGCCGAAAACAAAAAGCACCTTGGTGTCCGCCGTCGGAATGCTGGCTCGCTCACGGAGCTGGGCGGCCAGTCGGGGCGTGGCCCTTCCCGAGTGGCCCTCGGACGAACTCTACGATGGCTTCCTGCACTATCTCGACGAGGAGCGGGACGTCTCATTCGGCACCGCGCGTGACTACCTCCAAAATGTCCGAATGTTCTTCCTGCGTGCCGGGCTGTTCGACGAGGGCAGCTTCGAGGCGATCGGCGAGCTTATCTCTGCGCTTCATTCTGAAGCGGTGGCCACCGACCCCGGGAAATGGGCGCGGCTGAAAGAGTTTCGCGCGAGGTTTACGCTTGCAGGCTTGTTGGACGAGGCCGAGGCGGCGCGCGCGGAAGCGGAGTCCCTGCCGGGAGGTTCCACATCGGCGTTCAAGCTGCGCCAGAAAGCGATGGTCTATGCGTTGCTGGTGAACACCGGTGATCGTCAGGGTGATCTGCGGGAATACCGCGTCGGGGTGGAGATTTGCCGCAGCGATACAGGCGACTGGGGGCATGGGATCCGGCAGAATAAGACAGGAAACAAGAAAGACCTGGACCTGCTTTGGCCCGGCACCTCGGCATTGATCGACCGGTTCATCCTGGGAGACCGCCCGGACTGGATGCTGGCTCAACGTCTCGATGAGGTCGAAGGCATGAACCTGCTGACGCTCTCTGAGCGGGTCGTGAACAAAGGCTATATCAACCGGCGTCTTGCCCACGACTTCGGGATCCACGGACATCTTGTGCGCACCCTCATCGCCGATCTGCTTCGCAGGGCACGGCCGGATGCTCTCTGGGCACTTCAAAAGATGCTGGGGCATACCAGTAGGACCACACAGCGGGTCTATCGGTCGGATTTCGACGAAAGTGCCGCAGTGCGCAACTTCGATGCGCTGATCGGCACGCTCGCCGATTGAGTGGCGCGGAAACGTTGACGCACATTTTTCTGGGGCTGAGCCTGTCGAACGGCGGGGCTACGTGGCGACCTCGCTCAGGGCGAGAAACGGGGTTATGAAGCCAAACCATTTTGTGCGGATAGCTTCCGCTGCGAACGCCGACCGCAACGCTCGTGTCTGAACTCATGAAAAACGGGAGAAGCGAACTCGCCTCTCCCGTTTGACGCTGGTCGCTTCTTGCGCGGACGGAAATGAAGAATCTAGCCTGCGCCGCATTTTTCCACTGTTGCTCCTGCAGTGACCTGCCGGATGAAGCCTGACCCCCAACCGCCTGTTCGGCGGCCATTTTCGGGTCAGTTTCCAGTGTTTTCTCAGCCGCCTATTCGGCGGTCTGCTCTTTGCCTCCGCAAAGCCGGTGCCGCGCGATGATCTTGCACGGGTGGTAGGGCAGGGGGCCTCGGTCGAGTTGTTGATTGCGGACCTCGCCGCCGATCTGGAATGGCGCTCATTCGAGGTGGCTCGCGTCGCCGACAGTTGGATGCTGCGCACCCGGTCCTCTTATGCGCCCGCGATCCGGGCGGCGGCGGATGTCGGGGACCAGCTTTTCGATCTGAGCGAATTCGACATCGCCGTGCTCGCCGCCATTGCTTGCCACCAGCCGATCACTCGCGATGGGCTGAAGGACATATTCGGGAAGGAAATAAGCCGCGACCTCACGGGTCGTTTGCACGGCCGCGGCCTGATAGCCACCGGGCCGAGGTCGCCTCAACGCGGCGCGCCGTTTACCTTCGTTACCACCGACCAGTTCCTCGCGGCCTTCGATCTGGAGAGCCTGCAGGGCCTGCCCGACCGAGAAGGGCTGGAGGATGAGGGGGTAATGGAGGCGGAACAGGCCAACGTCCCCGGTTGAGTCGCCCAAGGGAACTTGATCGCGACGACCCTTGGTGTCGCCTTGGTGGGGCGGATGGGTGATGACGCTCTCAACCTTCGGTTCGCTGGTCCAGATCATCGCGCCGCGGAGCGATTGGGCCTGCAAGAGGCGCTTGCGATCTCGGGAGTTGCCTTTGGGGGCAGTGCTGTGGGTTGTCTGGTTTCGATCCCTGAACATGATGTAAGCCGAACCATCTCAATATTGAGAGCTCGGGATGCGGGTTGAGAGGCAGTCGAAGGGTGCCGCTTAGGACTTGGTTTCTCTATGTAAGCCAATGAAGAATGTGCGGCAGCTTCTCTCCGGTTTCAGAATGACCGAGCGTTTCAGCCAGTCGACTTATACGCGTGAACCGTGGAGCGATATGCCGCGACATCCTCAGGCGCCGGCATATCGCCGGTGAGCGACTCGCAGGTCTGAACATCTCCGAGCGACAACTCCGAAAGAGTTGCGATCTGTTCCTGGCTTAGGTTCGCGGTGTCGCGCAGAGCACGGAGCTCCATTGCTAGGTCGATCTTGTCTCGAAATTCGGCCTCGCGCACAGCGATCTCCGGGCGTACTTCAAGCATTTTGTCGCGAAAGCTCTTCATGCATCTCTTATAGCATGGTTTGGGTGTTGGTGGCAGCTTCGAGTTTGTGAGGCCTCGGAGCAATCGGCCCTAACCAGACATTCGTTGTCCTCGTCGGCGCTGCCGCGCAGCTTCTCCGAAGCGGTCTTCTAGGCCCGCCGCAGCACCTTTCCGGCTCCTATAGAAGCTCTGCGGGACAAGCCTGCCGATCGCAGCATTCACTCGATCTGTGCCGCAAGGGCGAAGGATTTTGCAAGGGCGCTGGAATTGGATTTTTACTGCAGTATCGATGAAGGACTGAACAAGAAAAGGAACGGCTGATAGTAGGTTGTGCTGAGCCGACTATTCTGTTGCCCCATCGCTTCGGAGACTTCTCTCAAAGCAGTTCGATCGACGGGCAGTCCGAGCCAACGCCATGGCCCGGAGCCATCAGGAACGGTTCAGATCAGGGCTTGTAGGCAGCGTCTTTTTCCCAACCGGCGAAACCAGTTTGCAGAACTACGACGTTCGTTCGACCCGCCACCCGCAGGGCAAATGCTGCTTGGGCGGACAGACTGCCGGTGTTGCAGAAGAGGACTGTCATTCGATCCTCGGGGATCTCGTCAATCCGGTCCAGCACTTCGCGCCATTCGATATTGATGGAACCGGGAATCGTGGCAGCGTCGAACTGCTCTGCGTCGCGTGTGTCGACGAAAAGCGCCGTTTCAAAGACGGCCTGGTCGATCTGTTGCGGTAGTATGATGCCAGCCTCATACTCCGAAAACATCATGTATTCCTGCATAGCCTCGATGGCCGCGTCCTGCGCCAAAATGGGAGTGGAATAGAGGCAAAGCGCGACAGTGGCCGCGCCAAGAATGTGGGACAGTTTCATCTGGGTGCTCCTTGGTTTTCGATCTTATTCGGTGACTTGTGCTTGCAGCTCCGCAAGGAACGCCTCGATGCGTCGGGCATTGGCGCCGCGGTCGATCTGCCCAAGGCGCGAGCGTGACCGCATGTCGATGCGGCTGCCTGTCTCGATGTCGGTGACCCGAACTGCCACCTCGTCCTCGAAGCCGAAGACGCGGCTTCGGGCGATAGCTTCGATCTGGTTTTCCGCAGGGTCGGCCGAGAGCACCTCCCAGCTACGCGCCTCAACAAGGGTCAACGCCTTTGCGAATGCATCCTCGACCGGGATCGGAATTTCCAGCGGGCGCACGTCCGGATAGGCGGAGCGTTGTGGCTCGGCATTCTGCGCCGGGTAGTCCGTTGGGGTCGCGGTGAACCAGTAGACTGGCGGGTCTTCGGTATCGGTCGAGATGTCGTTTATCGGCGGTGTCGTCCGAGCGGCGATTTCGAAAGCCACTCCGAGGCCTGCAACGGGTAAGGACAGGATCAGGCCAATCAGCGCAATGCTGGCACCGCGCCTCTTGCGGATAGCCCCCGCCAACGTCACGAGCGCTGCGACGACCCCCACTAATGCCGCCCAGACACCCCACCCGGCGATGTCATAGGCTTGGGGCCAAGGCCAGCCGCCCGCGCGATAGCCCCAGACGGACAAACCAAGAAGCGCAAGGGACACAAGGCCGAGAAGGATCGCCGCAAAGCCAAGGCGTCGCGTTATGATTTCAAGCATCTGTATCTTTCTGATCGGAGGCGGGATTTAAGCGGAGTGCGTTTCCAAGGGTCAACGGGCCTCCTGAAAGCCGAAAAGAGCACCTCCAAGGGCTGTTCAAGAAAGGGCGCAGGTTCTCACGGATGCCGAGGATGTAGGTCATTCCTCTTCCTCCACCGCGATGCGTGGGTCGAGAGCATGGCCCGAAGCTGGGCCACGCAGGGGCTGGATCAGCATTCTATCGATCCAAAGGTCACGGCGCGTGCGGAACTGTTCGATCCCGATCTCCATACCCTGATGCCCCCTTGCCGGTTGCGCGACATAGGTGCCTAATAGCCGATCCCACCAAGGCAGGTTGAAGCCGTAGTTCGAATTGGTCTCACGCGGATCGATGGAATGGTGGACGCGATGCATGTCGGGCGTGACCACGAACAGGCGCAGCACTCTATCAACCGGGCGCGGCAGATCGATATTAGCGTGGTTGAAAAGCGCGGTCGCATTCAGGATCACCTCGAACAGCAGCACCGCGACCGCAGGCGGCCCGAGCGCCGCGACCACCGCCAGCTTGATCCCCATCGAGATCAGGATTTCCAGCGGATGGAACCGCAGGCCCGTCGTTGCGTCGAAGTCGAGATCGGCATGGTGCATCCTATGAAGCCGCCAAAGTCCGGGAACTGCGTGGAACATGACGTGCTGAAGGTAGATCGCCAAATCGAGCACCAGCATCGAAACAAGGATGGCTGCCCAGCTGGGCCAATCAAGATTGTTGAACAGCCCCCAGCCACGATCCTCGGCCATGACGGCCAATCCGACTGCGAGGATCGGGAATGCCAGGCGCAGGATCACCGTATCCACAAAGACCAGGCGATATTGTTCGTCCAACGGATCAAGCGCGGGATCTCTCTGCGCCGCCGGGGGGCCGCGACCTCCCATAGCGCCATCGCCGCCAATACGCCCAGGAAAGCGGCAAGTCGGATCGTCGGCTCAGCGGTGAGTATCGTTTCGGTCATGCGGTCGGCTTTGCTCTTGTGGCGCAGGCTGGATTCGCTATCATTCAATTATTCGATTGAATGATGTAATATCCCGAGGCAGCCCATGTCAATTAGCCCGAAGATGGCCCTTCTCGAAGAATACGCCCTTGTCGCGCGGGCCTTGTCGGCCCCCGCACGCCTTATGCTTCTTGAGCAGCTCGCCCAGAGCGAGCGCAGGGTAGAGGCGCTTGCGGAAAAAACCGGGCTCACTGTCGCGAACTGTTCGCAGCATTTGCAGCAATTGCGGCACGCTGGCCTTGTCACCAATCGGCGCGACGGCAAGGCGATAATCTACAGGCTGACCGACGCGAGAACGCTGACGTTGTTGGGAATTTTGGGCGATGTGGCCGACAGGAACCTCGCACAGGTTGGGGAGATTCTGCGCGGGCTATCGAACGGCGGAGACGCGCCGGAACCGATCAACCGCGACGAGCTTGCCGCTCGACTGAGTGAAGGGTCGGTGACCGTCCTCGACGTGCGCCCCGCCGACGAGTTCGCCGATGCCCATATCTCGGGCGCGCTCAACATGGCCGTGACGGAGCTGGACAAGTTCCTGACGGATCTCGACCGAAACACCGAGATTGTGGCCTATTGTCGTGGTCCATACTGTGTCTACGCTCACCAAGCCGTGGCGTTCTTGCGCAAGAATGGCTTCAACGCTCGTCGTCTTGACGGCGGTCTGCCTGAGTGGCGCGAAGACGGTCGAGCCATTCAGGCAACATCCTGATCTACAAAGGCCTTATTCGATGTCGCTACGGGTCGACTTGACTATGTGATCGCATCTGCATGCGAGGCCTTCAAAAATGCAATGACAATTCGCCCAGACTTCACATGAGATCTCATGATGGAAGCAACCTCCGCTTAGTGTCTGCTACCGGGTCGCCGTTCATGGACGGCCAGTTGCTGCCGTTGATACGCATGCCGGAGCGCTGCTCTACACCGCGACACATCTTGCGCAACTCTCTTGATACCCGCGCGCGCCACCGCCATTTGGCGTGCGGTAAGCGGCGATGACCGCATAGGGATGGACTGAGATGTTCGAGATTTGGGGGCCCATTCTGGCGGGGCTGGTCGCGCTGGTGGTCGGAGGCGAGCTTTTGGTCCGCGGGGCGGTCCAGACCGCTGAGCGGATCGGTATCTCACCGCTTGTGATCGGATTGACACTGGTGGGGTTCGGCACCTCGACACCGGAACTGGTGACATCGGTTCAGGCCGGTCTGAGTGGATCGCCAGGCATCGCCTTCGGCAACGTCGTGGGCTCAAACATCGCGAATATCCTTCTGATCGCTGGCGTTTCTGCCGTTATTGCGCCCCTCGTTGTGGCGCGCGTCGCCCTGCGACGAGATGCGATGGTGATGCTGGTCGTCGCCGTCGTCTTCGCTGGGGTCGCGCCGTTCGCTCCGATGGGGCGGATCGCCGGAGTTGGATTGATCGCAGCGCTGGTCGGCTATTTGGGCTTCGTGATCCATCAGGAACGCCAGCACGCTGACCGCGGCGCGATCTACGACAAGACGGTGGCCCTTGCTGACGCGGTTCCCGGCCTCGCGCCACCGCATGCACCTCACGGTATTCTCATGCCGCTGTTGCTCGCGTTCGCCGGATTGGGCCTCGTGGTTTTCGGTGGCTCATTGCTGGTTGGTGGCGCCGTATCGCTCGCGCGGGCTTTTAGCGTCTCGGAAACGGTCATCGGTCTGACCATCGTGGCGATTGGCACCTCGATGCCCGAGCTGATCACCTCGATCGTGGCGGCGCTGAAGCGTCAGGGCGAGGTGGCTTTCGGAAATGTAGTCGGATCAAACATCTACAATATTCTCGGCATCGGTGGGACGACAGCGCTGATCGCCCCGTCGCGCGTGCCCGAGGAAATCGCGCGATTCGACGCCCCGCTGATGGTTCTTGTCTCACTCCTTCTGGTGGTCTTCGCGACCACCGGGCTACGGATCACCCGATGGGAGGGGCTGGCGCTAATCGCGGGCTACGGTATCTATCTTTGGAAGCTTTGGCCTTGAGAACGTTGGAGTCAAAGGTGAAAACTTTGAAATGTCGAACCCTGGGCGGGGCGGCGTCAAAATCTGAAAAAGCATATGGATCACGAACACCAGGCGCCTTGATAGCAATGCTATTATAGCCAGCGAATAGGGGACTTGGATGAACGAAGCGCGAAAGGATCACTGGGATCGGATCTACGGCAACAAGAGTGACAGTGACCTCAGCTGGCATCAGGACGCTCCGGAGATCTCGCTCGAACTTGCCGAACGCGCCGGTTTGACGCCGGACACTCGGGTGATCGACGTGGGCGCTGGCACTTCGCGGGTCGTTGACGGCTTGATCGCGCGTGGCCTGCGCGACATTTCCGTTCTCGACCTCTCCCAGGCGGCCCTCGACGCCCAGCGTGCCCGGCTTGGGCCGCGCGGCGCGGACGTGGAGTGGATCGTCGCCGATATCACGCGCTGGTCGCCCCAGCGGGTCTATGACCTCTGGCATGATCGCGCCGTGTTCCACTTTCTGGTCGATCCATCGGATCGGGCTGCCTATGTGACGCGCCTGTCTCGTGCCCTGCGCATTGGGGGGCACGCGATCATCGTGACCTTCGCTCCTGACGGGCCGGAGACCTGCAGCGGCCTTCCCGTTCGTCGCTACAGTCCGGAGGCCCTTGGCGGTGTGCTGGGCCCCGATTTCGAGTTGGTGGCAAAACGGTTCCAGAAACACACGACGCCCTCAGGCAACCTGCAGTCTTTCCAGTTCAGCCTGTTCCGGAAGCTCCGCTGATCGGCCCCTATGCTACGGGGTCAGCCTATCGCGTCGTGGTCCTCGGCGAGACATTCCGAGTGGTCGCGCAGCACCTCCAGCACCCGGCACTCCGAGGCTGTCCCTCCCCGACATTCGCCGATCATCCGTTCCAGTTCGCTCCTGAGCGCTTGGAGACGCGCGATCCGGGTCTCGACCTCGCGCAATTGCCGCCGCGCGATCGAATCCGCAGCTCCGCAATCGCGCGCCGGATGATCTGACAGGTCCAGCAATTCGCGGATCGCTTCGAGCGGGAAGCCCAATTGGCGCGAGTGCCGGATGAAGGCGAGCCGGTCGAGATCGGAATCGCCGTAGCGCCGCTGGCCGCCCTCGGTCCGCCCGGGCTCGGGCATCAGGCCGATCTGCTCGTAATAGCGGATCGTCTGCACCTTGGTTCCGGTGCGGCGGGCCAATGTTCCGATCGTATGCATGTCGCTCCTATCACGGTCGCGTGAGGGCGAATTTTTCCCTTGAACCTATAGTTGCTGTAGCTCCCATCTTCCTCGCTGTCGAGAAAACCACGCGAGAGGACAGCAGATGACCGAGACAGCAGACCTTCAGGAATGGCGCGTGATGGGCATGGATTGCGGCGCCTGCGCGGCGAAGGTGCGCGGTGCCGTCGAGGCTCTGCCCGGTGTCGAGGGGGTCGAGGTGACGCTGATGAACGAGCGGCTGCGGTTGCGGCTCGATACGGCGACCACCTCGCGCGAAAGCGTGGAGAAGGCGATCCGCCGCCTCGGCTATGGCGTCTCGGCCAAAGGGGCTGAGCCGGAAAAGCCCAAGGGCGGATTTGTTCTTCCCGAGGGTGCCCTTCCGGCGGCGAGCGAGACGAATGAGACGCCTGCGGTCGAGAGCGCGCCAACGCCGCCTGCCGATCCCGCGTGGTATGCGACCCCGAAGGGACGCTACCTGATCGCGACTGGGCTTCTGCTGGCCGCCGCCTGGGTGGTGGAGCTGCTGGTCGGCGGCCCGATTGCGCATTGGGTCTTCGTGCTCGTCACCGTGATCGCCGTCGCCCCCGTGGCGCGGCGGGCCGCCCTGATGGCCCGGGCGCGGATGCCTTTCACCATCGAAATGCTGATGAGCATCGCCGCGATCGGCGCGCTTTTCGTCGGGGCGGCGGAGGAAGCCGCGCTCGTCGTCTTCCTCTTCGCTGTCGGCGAGATGCTCGAAGGGCTTGCGGCGTCGCGCGCCCGCGGCTCGATCCGGGCGCTGGCCGATCTTGTGCCGAAGACTGCGCGGCTCGTCAGCGGAGACCGGATCCGAGAAGTTCCGGCGGACAGCCTCGACATCGGGCAGATCGTGCAGGCCCGCCCGGGCGACCGCATCCCGGCGGACGGCGTCATCGTCTCAGGCAGTTCGGGTGTCGATGAAAGCCCTGTGACCGGCGAGAGCGTGCCAGTCCTGAAAGAGCCCGGCGACGCGGTCTTCGCCGGCGCGATTAACACCGAAGGCGAGCTGCGCATCCGCGTCGAGAAAGCCGCCGAGGACAACACCATCTCGCGCATCCTGCATCTCGTCGAGGAAGCTGAAAGCGCCCGCGCCCCTGTAGAGCGGTTCATCGACCGGTTCAGCCGCGTCTACATGCCCGCGGTGGTGGGCGTGGCGCTTCTGGCCGCGATCGTGCCGCCGCTCGCCTTCGGCGCGCCTTGGGAGACGTGGATCTATCGCGGCCTCGCGCTCTTGCTGATCGGCTGCCCCTGCGCGCTGGTGATTTCTGTGCCTGCCGCCGTCGCCGCCGGGCTCTCGACCGGGGCGCGCCACGGGCTGTTGATGAAGGGCGGCGCGGTGATGGAGACAGCGGCTAAAACCAGCCTCGTCGCCTTCGACAAGACCGGCACGCTGACCGAGGGACGGCCGCAGATCACCGATCTTTTGCCCCTGAACGGGACCGAGGCCGACCTTCTCGCCACCGCCGCAGCGGTCGAGACGGGCAGCAACCACCCGCTCGCACAGGCGATCCTCGCACGGGCGGAGGCGGGCTCTATCGTGGTGCCCGAGGCGACTGAAGGCATGGCGATCCCGGGCCGCGGCGCGCGCGCCAAGATCGACGGCGAGGTCTGGAACGTCGGGGCGCCGCGCCTTGCAAACGAAACGGGAATTCTCGGCGCCGCCGACAGCGCTACCGCCCGCCGCCTCGAAAGCGCGGGCAAGACCGTCGTCTGCGTCTTCACGCCTGGGCGCCTTCTGGGCCTTATCGCGCTGCGCGACGAGCCGCGCCCCGATGCGGCAGAGGCGGTCTCCGCGCTCAAGCAGATGGGTATCTCGTCGGTCATGCTGACCGGCGACAACCCGGTGACGGCCCGCGCGATCGCCGACGGGCTGGGCATCGAAGCCCGTGCCGGGCTGCTGCCAGAGGACAAGGTTACGGCGGTGCGCGATCTGGCGCGGGATGCGCATGTGATGATGGTGGGCGACGGCATCAACGATGCCCCGGCGCTCGCCACCGCCCATCTCGGCATCGCGATGGGATCGGGCACCCATGTCGCCCTCGAGACCGCGGACGGAGCGCTGCTGCGCAATCGGGTTGCCGATGTCGTCGAGCAGATCCGGCTAGCGCGCGCGACGATGGCCAACATCCGTCAGAACGTGGCCATCGCGCTCGGGCTGAAAGGGGTGTTTCTGGTGACGACGCTGCTCGGTCTCACCGGTCTCTGGATCGCGGTAATGGCCGATACCGGCGCGACGGTGCTGGTCACGATGAACGCGCTCCGCCTCCTACGGTTCAAGGCGGAGGCGCAGTAGGCCTGAAATCTCTGCTCAAGCGCTGGAGATTTCCTAAATCGACAAACCCCGTGCCGTTCAACCGGGCAGCCGAAAACGTTTGAGGCAACTCGAAGCTGGAGTGCCTACTCTTTCTTTGAAGGAAACCGCCGCGGTAATTTGTGGGATAGCGTGCCCTGAATGGCCGCTTCCAAACGATAGAGGCACCACTTTGTCTTTGCAGCGAACGTCTGCTCTCCGCCGATTCTGTGGAAAAACACCCGTTCGCGATTGCAGAAATTGGAAGCTTTCGTGATGTGCGACTGCCTTTCCTATAAGGCTTTCCGCGGTTGCTGCGGTGCGGGAAAGATCTTCGCCAGCTTCCTGAGGTTCTGGGCGGTTGCGGCGAGGAGAAATTCGTCATTTGCGCCGCACGGGCCACGTAGTCGGAGGCGTCCGAGGCCAAGGATGCGTTTGAGGTGCGCGAAGAGCATCTCGACTTTCTTCCGAAGCTTCATCGAGACCTCGTATTGCCTGGTCTTTGCGATGTCCCTGGCGACCTGGCGGGCGTCTTCGTGTTCCTCGCGGGTGATGGACCGGAAGTCCATGTTCGGGCAGCAGTGCTGCTTCGAAGGGCAGGCCTGACAGATGTGCTTCAAGCCGCGGTATTTGGCGACGCCCTTGCCGGTCGGTCCTCTGTTCGGGTCGGAATAGTTCCGGCGGAACTGCTTCAGCGTCTGACCCTCTGGGCAGATGTATTGATTGTTTTCGGCGTCCCACTCGAAGTCGGCCCGAGTCCAGGTGCCATCGTTACGGCCCGACTTGTCCAAGACGGGGATGTGCGGCGCGATCTTGCGCTCGACCAGCCAACCCAGCATCGGCCCGGTGCCATAGGCGGTATCCGCGATCAGGCGTTCGGGATGCAAATCGAACTTGGCCTTCACCCGGTCCAGCATGGTGCGTGTCGAGCCGACCTCCGCCTGCCGGATCGACCGCGTCGCCTCGACATCCACAATGACGCCGTGATCCGTGTCGATCAGGTAGTTGTCTGAATAGCTAAAGAATGCCGGACCCTTGCGCGCTGCCGTCCACTGGCTGGCCGGGTCGGAATGCGAGGTGAACTTGGGCTGGACCTCGCTGGCGGCACCGAAGGCGGCCTCGTCCAGCGTCTCAAGATACTCGCGAACGGCGCGGGGCGCATCCGTCGGATCGATTTGCGAGGCGTCCCACTCTTCCTTCGGCGTCGAGTTCTGCTTGTTCGCATCCGCCTCGATCAGGCTGGCATCGACCGCCATGCGCTGCCCGCTCACCAGGCCTGCCTCGATGCAGCGTGCGACCGTCATCTCGAACAGGTGGCGTAGCAGCTCGCTGTCACGAAACCGGCCATGGCGGTTCTTCGAAAAGGTGGAGTGATCCGGCACCCGGTCAGCAAGGTCGAGCCGGCAGAACCAGCGATACGCCAAGTTCAGATGCACCTCTTCGCAGAGGCGCCGCTCGGACCGGATGCCGGAGCAATAGCCGACCAGAAGCATGCGGATCAGCAGTTCGGGGTCGACAGACGGACGGCCCGTGTGACTGTAGAAATCCGCAAGATGAGCACGGATGCCGCTCAGGTCGACGAACCGGTCGATGGATCGAAGTAGGTGATCTTGCGGAACATGGTCCTCCAGCGAAAACTCATAGAACAGCGCTGGCTGAGCTTCCTGCTTCGGTCCCATCATCGCCAATCCTCCCACCTGATGTCGGAATTGAATCAGCGCCACGCCCAGCAATCAAGCGCGAGTTTTTCAACGGAATACGCCCTTCCCGGGCCGCACCACCTCTCGAATGCACGAAACGCAGAAAGGCGCTGTGGCGTCGCCCATCTTTGCCTTGCGTCTACGCTCTGGAGCCCCGATCGAAGTGATCGGGGCGGACATCTCAGCCCATCCGATCTATTCATCCGGCGGAGCGCGCTTGCGCATCTGTGTCCGCCGGACAGCAGACACCCCTTACCCACCTTTAGGGTTTTTGAACGACTTCACGACATCTTCGAGAGTTGTCTTCGCGGTTGAGAGCTTCGTGACCTTGTGTTGGAGCTTCTGGCGCTCCGTGAGCAGGCTATCGATGCGTTTCTGCGCTTTCGCGAGCTGCTCGGTCAGCTGCTCCGCTTGCTCGATCGACCCTTCGAGGTCATCCTCCAACGCGGCGATGCGCTTGTCGCGATATTCCATGGAAGTGTTCGCCGCATCGAGCGAGCTTTTGGTCGCCTTTTGCATGTCCTGATGTGCCCGGGCGAGCAACATATGAACAAGAGAGGTCAACTCCTCCATACCAGGCTGGAGCCCCTCGATCATGCCCGCCGGCAACGTAGCAAGCAGCCGCCTTTGCTCATCTTCATTTTCACGCTCAAGAAACCGCTGAATGACCTTTTTGACGGCTTCCGTGCTCGGGGCTTTCGCGATGCCCGCCGCCTTGAGCCAGGCACAAACGTTCTTCCCGTTCAAGTCCCGACCATTGAAACGCAGATCGGCGATCGCATCGGCGATGTCGTCATCGGTGTAGTTGGGCTTCCGCCCTGCAGTGCTTTTTTCAGTCATGTAACCTCGGTCTTGGTGTAATCATTCGTTGATTGATTTGATGAATGGCATTCAACGAATAGCTGCGTGTGGCGGGCCTCATTGCCCGACCTGAAAGGGAGATCGTTCCGGTCTGGAAATTCCAAAACCGAATTTTCTTAAAAAGTTGGGCGCGCCTCGGTCAGACGTCCAGGCGCCGCGGGGCGCCAAAGATATGCCTGTCGCGCAATTTTTGAATTGCAGAGAGGGGCGGCTGGCTTTTCCGAAATTGCGGACGAAGCGCGTCTTATGACGCTTCGTCGTAGACTGTTGCTCGCGCGACTTTCTTCTCAAGGTCCGCCATCGTGGACTGCCATTCGCGCACGGATGCCGTGACGCGGAAATCGGTAAGATAAGCGCGCTGCGAATAGCGGTTCGAGTGCCCGAGGAGCGCCTGTGCTGCCCATGCCGCATCCGGCTCTTCGGTGCGGATCAGGTTTGTGACCAAGGTCCGGATGAGGTGGCCCGAAATCCCGAACTCCTGCTTCAGAAGGGCGCTCGGGTGGTAGGTGTCGTAGCCGTCCTCTCCCAGACTGAGCAGGTTCATTCCGTCGAGCTCCGCCATGCGGTCCTTGATTTGCCACGAAGGACGATCGGCCAAAACATGGGCGTCGAGAAGCCGGGCCGTGAAGGGCCAAAGAGCACCCAGTTCCTTTTTGCGTCGCGTCTTTGCCTGTCGAAACTCCACCTCCCAAGTGCCGTCTGGCAATCGCGAGATTTCACGGCCAATCCGAAACTCCGACAGGTCTCCCTGTCGGTCCGACCCGTTGACCAGTAGCCCGAAGATGACGGACTTGCGCCTGAGCCGTTCGGCTTGGGCACTGTCCCCCCGACAAGACGTTGCGGCCTCGGAAAATCGTGCGGCCGCATGCAGGATATCGGCCAAGTCGAACGCCTTCAGAAAGCCCTGAACCTTTGCGCGTTTGCCTTCCGGCTGATCTTCCGTTTCAGCTCGCAACTGCCCGCGGATATCCGCGAAAGCTTCCGCGGCGTCCCGGTCGAAGAGTCTCCCGCGATAGGCGAACCCTTCCACACGCTCGAAGTAGTCTGCGGCGGAGCGTGCCGAGATCCCGCGTTCGACGAGTAAATAGCGTAGGAATACCTCGGCGATATCGGCGCATAGGGCGTCACCCAGCGCGATGCCGCGCCCGATAGCCCAGGTCCGGGCTGTTTCGCAGGTCCCGATGGCGGCGACGACGGACGCGCGCGACTTTTCCCGAAGCGGCTTGTAGACCGTCTCACCGCGGCGAACGACCCGGTCGAGAAGAGGGAGGGCCTCGCGCCAAGGCGCTGGCCATTGCTCGGGCAATGCGGCGATCCGGGTGGATCGCCGAGGTTTCTTCGGTTTGCTGCCGTAGGTCGAGTTCAACCAGCGATCCCAGCTTTTCGTCACGTCTCGGGCCGGGGCAAGCGGCACGGTGGGATCAAACCGCGTAAGGGCCGAGATCAAAGTCCGGTAACTCGTCCGGCTGCTCGCGGCCGCCTCGAAGTCTTCGCGGTTTGCAGTTTCGGGCGTTCGGCCCGCCGCCGCGAGGGCGGCATAGAAGCGCTCGAGCGCGGCGGGTGCTCCGCGCCCCTTGAACGTGCCCTCAACAACTGCCTCCGCAACCGCGTGGGCGACAGGGCGCGGGACATTCTGCATCCGCGCAAGCAGCCGTGCGACCCGCTCGGCGCGGGAGAAAGGTTGATGAGCCATGAGGCCTCCTCAGGAAAGGTGGAGCGTCGGGTCTAGGCGCTGGATCACTTCGGCAAAGAGACGCGACGCTTCGCGTCCAGCTCCACGCGCGTAAAATGCCTGCACCGTGTCGATTTTGTCGCCCAGCAGGTCTGCAACGACGCCGTAGGCGCCGGGGTTCTGAGCGATGTAGAGCGTCGCGCCGACATGCCGCATCAGGTGCGGATTGAGGCCCATCACTCCAATGCGCGACATCCCCCGATTCCAAAACTTGTTGAATGTGCCCCGCGAGATCGCCTCACCGCTCTTGATGCCCGGGAACAGGTAAGGATTGAGATCGGGATCGATGTCATGGTTCGCACACCACTTGTCACGCCCTTCCTCGATCCAGAGCGCGAGCGTCTTCCACTGAACCGCCGGCACCTCGTGGAAAATGTCGCGATTGTTTTTCACACGCGTCCGGGCAATCTCGATCATCGCCAAAGATCCCTTGCGACGCGGGAGACAGAGCTCGGCGCCTTGCCCGCTTATTGTCAGCTCGTGGATATTGCGCGTCCGCAGAGGTCGCGAAAGCTGGAGCGCCATCGCTGCCGAGGCCATCGCCAAATGCAGCGCCTCGGTCTGGGCGTGCGCCCCCAATTTGTCCCACCCATCAAGTCCGCGTCGCGCTTCGCGTGCCAGAACGCGCGGACCTGTTAGGATGGTTTGAACCACTGCGGGGTTGTGATCCAGGATCTTTAGGAACGCCGCGCGTTCTGCCGCCATCTCGTTCGCATAATCACTGTGGACGGTGTCGGAGAACCGCAAATCCGCGATCGCATCGAGCACGCCGTCACCGAGGTCATTGCGCTTCGCGAGCGTATCGAGGGTCGCGAGCCATGAGTGCGTCGAAGACGTCTCCTTGGCCGTCTTGAGGGTTTTGCTTTGTTTCGTTCTCTCCGCGTATTTTGCGGTCGCCATTTTGACATTCTTGGAGGTCAGAAGGTCTTCGAGCCGAGTGACGTCAGGGGGCGGTGTGCGGTCCTCCCATGTGTGCCGGATCAGCCAGGACAGAGCCTGACGATGGTTCTTGCGGCGGTTTTCAGGGTTGCGGATCTTGCGCTTATTTTTGCTCCGCCGCGGCAGCGGGTCTGTGCCGAGTTTGCCTCCGAAACGATCGCGCTGCGGCCGCTCCACATTGATAGCCCTCTCGATCGCCGTGTCGCAGGATGCGACCAAGGATGCGGGTAGCGCACTCCAGTCGAGCGGAGCGTCTCGCAGTCCCCGAAGCGGCCCCACCGGCGATGTCGGGAGCAGGGCGGCGATTTCTTCATGCCGGTCCCTCCGGGTGATCATCTTGTCGAGGAGCTTGATCGAGCGACGAAACGATGCGGTCTTGTCCGCGGGGATACAAGAGAGTGCTTCGGTGGCCGCACCGGTATCGAGTTCTGCGGGAAAAACATGCCCGACTCGCGCCCGCAGATTTGCGAGCGATACATCTGCCATTCCGGGCAGCTGTTTTTTCCCATCAGGCCCTGGGCGGTTCTGCACGCGCTTCGCGTAATCGATCAACTGATCCCATGCGAGGCGCGCATCGGGAGCGACCGGCGCTGACGCGGTCGCCTCCTGCGCTTTCCGAATTGCGGCGCTGATTTTTCCTGACCAGGTATGAAACGCGCGCTCTGCCGCTTTCGGCGTCCCGGCCCGAAACTCCCCGGCCCAGACGATATGTCGGGCGATCTCGGTCCAGGCGACGTCATCTGCGGGAACCTGTTTGAGGGTTCGGCCGGTCAGCTTCTCGACGCGGCGAAACGCTGCGCCGTAAGCCTTTGCCGAGGACTCGGAATAGAGATTGGGCAGGGCGAGGTAGATATCGTTGAGAGTCATTATTTCATCCTTGCTGGTAAGATTTCATCTGCTGAGTGGCGCGTTCATTCGGACCAAGATGAACGAGACGCTCACGCAGATTTGGCCCATGAAGTTCGGGGGGTGTTTGGTTCAAAGGGGTAGAAAACCCGTTCAAATGGCGGTTTTCCCGTTCAGGCGCGGTGGCGACGATCAAAGCCATGAGCACAGCCAGCGATCGATCTCATCGACGACAAAACGGATGCGTGTGCCGATCCTGCGGCAGGGCAGGGTGTCTTCCCGCGCCTTGGTGATGAGCGTCGATGGTCGGTAGGGCCCGCGCATCGCTGCCTGCTCAGGGGTCAGCAATCGCTTTCGATAGGCGGCTTCCAGTCCCGCTGGCGGCTGCCCGCCCTCGAACGCCCAGATCGTCTCCCACGAATAGCCCCTGCGACGGCCCTCGCGGACCGGGATCAGGAGCCCGTCTTTTTCGGCGCGCCAGAGCGTCGCATCGCTCCCGGCCTGCCAGCGGCGAAGCAGGTCGGCGGCACTCAGGAGGGTAGAAGCGTGGTCGACGTCAGAGGTCTTGGGGCGTCTTGGCATAGGCAATTCCTTTCGTTGGAAAGGAGAGAGGGACATTGCCGTTCAAATCCAAATTTTCGCGTTCAGAATTTTCGTGGAGTGGCCGGATAGGGGGTGCGGGTGCGGTGCTGGGGGCTTTTCGGGCTGCTGCGGAATTCCAGCTGCGGCCCTGCCCTATGGTTCCCCCTGTCCCGGGCACGGACCTGTCCGGACCTTTGTGCCACAAGGCGAGGCGGAAGCGTCCCGTCCTTCTTGCGCTTGTAGTAAGTGGTTCGGCTCAGGCCGTATTCTTTCCAGATCTCGCAGCGTGAGGCGCTGTTCTCGGCAAGATATTCCGCTCGCCTTTGTGCCCCATCCCGCGCACGCCGTTTCCGTTCAGCCTCTGCCTTCCGGCGCTTTCGTTCGTGAGCAGGCATGATCTGGCGCAGGCCGAGGGCGCGTGCGTCCTCTCCTGAAATTCCGAGACGTTCTGCGATTGTCCCTCCAGAATAGTGATAGCGGCCATCTTTGAGTGGGTTCGCTCCACGATCCCGTGCGGCTTGTCTCTCCGCGCTGCGAATTATCGCCGTGATTTCTTGCGCCGGGAGATCCGGCGTCGCGAGCTGAGCCATCTCTTCGATTTTCTGTGCGAGTTCAGTCTCTCGTGGATCATGCGTCAGCGACGTCGCGTAGAGATGCAGCCAAGTGTTCCGCAAGCCCTCCGAGAGCTGTCCGCCGTGCGCAACGCGTATAGCTTCGAGGTCATCACGGATCTGACGAAAACGTGCCGCCGGAGGGAGGCCGAAAGGCATCTCGCGTGGATTTACGTTCGTGTGCCGCTTCGCGCGTTTTGCTGCGCGAAGCAATTGAAATTCAGCGCGGGTGGGCAGTCCCGCAGCTTGGAAGATCTCATCGGAGAGCGCATCGAAGTCATGCCGTGCGGCGCTTCCGCCGGAGACGCGCACCCGTCTTTTGGACTTTTCACTGATACTGCCCGGAAGCCGAAAGATGCGCGCCGCTTCCTGGCTCGAACGATCTACACCGAACCGTGCGAACACATTCCCGAGTGCGCGCATCGTCGATTGCCAGCGCGACAAAGCTTGGGGCGGCATTTCATCGATGAGCCAAATCAGCGCCGAACCACGCCCGCTTCGCAGCACCACGGAGGGCGCGGGAAGGTCGGAGGCACAGACGTGGCGCAGGATCGCCGCTTCGACCTCGTCCGGGCTCTGCCCGCGCCATTCATCCGTCGTGTGCCAGTCGAGATCCACGTAGACAGCGTTTAGAGCTTTGAGCTGGTCGAGGTTTCGCCGTCGTGCAAATCGGTTCATCGAGAGATATGCCCGACCGTCGAGCAAGCCGGACACGCCGGACTTTAGGCCGCTGGCGGCGAGGCATCGGTTGCGCGGCGTCGAACCTTCGAACCAAAGGATCGCAGGCCGACCGTGAGAGTGGCGCGGGTGGAGGAGCTCAACATAAGCTTCCGCAGAGAGATCTTCTATTGGGGACGGGGCGGGGCGTGTGGCGAGGCTTTGCATCGATCGGACATGGATCGGTCGATGCGGTGCGGAAGCGCTTCGTTTGAAGCTTTGGTGGGGCGCGGATGGGTCGAGATCAGTGTGCTTCGAGCGTCTGCTAGATAGCAACCCAACCCGCTCTTATTTCGACCCCAAACAGCTCAAGAGCACAGTGTTTTATAGCGCAAAGCCAATGTGCCTGTAGTTGACGGTCAGACGGATGGTCCAACTTTTTCGCGGCGATGGTCTGAGTGAGCAAACCGCATCACTGCTGCAGTCGTGGTGGCGTTTTGGAAAATTTGCTGAACAGCAAATATTGACTTTTTGGCGAATATAGGGGATTGAATGTTAAGTCTGCTGAACAGTGAATATGTCAGAAAACGCGAACATAGATCCAGAACTTATAGAAAGCCTGAGCAAGAGCTTTGAGGCGCTTCCTAACACTTACATGGGCCAAATCTCCTCTGAAGCGGGGATCGGTGACCGTTTGCGCCCGGACGCAATGCTTGATGCAGTTGTGGCAGGTCGTGAAATCGCCTTCGTGATTGAGGCCCGTGGCGAGGTCTACCCGAGAGACGCAAGAGAGATCGTCTGGCAGCTCAAACGGTATCTGCGGGAGCTGGATGGTTCCAACCTGCGATATGTTCCCATGATCCTCGCGCGATTGGTTTCAGAAGGGGCTCGGGACTTCCTCCAGGAAGAGCAGGTTGCCTATCATGACTTGAGCGGATCGCTTTTTTTCAATGTCGATGAGATGTTTGTGCTGATCGAGAGGCCAAAACCCAAGCGTGCCAAGCGTCGGGCCGCAAATGTTTTCAAAGGATCCCGTGCACAGGTTTTGCACGCCTTGTTCGATCATCCAGACGAATGGGTCACCGGCTCGGAAATTGCCGAAAATGCTGGTGTGTCTCCGGCCACTGTCTCCGAGACTTTCAAGGATCTTGAACGCCGCGATTGGCTAGATGCAAAAGGGGAGGGACCTGCGAAACGGCGTCGCCTGATCCGACCGGATGACCTACTGGATGCTTGGCGGGACAGCATTCTTGCTGGTCGCGCATCGAAGCGGACCCGATACTACGTTCCGCGGATGAAACCAGAGGACATGGCTCACGAGATCAAAGGCGCGAACTACTACGACGATTTCGATCTGGAGTTTACCGGGCAGTTTGCCGCCCAAGCCTACACGCCATATCTCTCGAACATCTCACACCTCACGGTGCGGACGTTTGGGAAGAGGACACGCGACTGGCTCCTCTCAACTTTGGGAGCGCGGGAGGTTCCCGAAGGCGCAAATCTTGTCGTGATCGACGGCAACCCCAACAAAAATCGTCACAGGATGCATGACGAGAACGAAGGCTTGCTAGCCTCACCACTACAAGTCTATCTCGACCTTTTGGAAGAGCGTGGCCGCGCCAAGGAAATGGCGGAACATATGCGGTCGCAGAAATTGGTGTGGCGATGAAAAAACCAACGTCCATTCAAGGCTACAATCAGTCCGTCACCGAAGCGTGCGAGCGCGTACTGGTCACATTGATCCGCCATTTGGGTCCCTGGCGCGACTCCATCTTTCTCGTAGGCGGTCTGACACCCCGTTATATTATCGAGGAACGTCCTCCAGCTGTACCAGTGCATGCGGGGACGGGCGATGTTGACGTCGTCGTGGACATGAAACTTCTCGCTGACATTGAAGCTTACCGGACGCTTGAGGACAATATCAGAGCCATCGGTTTTACCCGATCGGAAAACGACAAGGGCCAGAAGCTGTCATGGCGCTGGCAACAGGAACTGGCCGATGGCACGGTTCTGATCCTCGAATTCCTGGCCGACGCAGGAAACGAAAAAGGCGGAGCGCTTCAGGAACTGCCTTCCGAAGGCGCGGTTTCGGCAATTCACATCCCACATTCGGCCATGGTGCTGGATCACTTTGAGACAGTTGAAATCACGGCGGAATTGCTCGGTGACGGCGGTATCACGACCGAGACCATCCGGCATGCCGATATTGTCAGTTTCACCTGTCTCAAGGCTTTCGCCTTCGATCACCGGGCGGAGCCAAAGGATGCGCATGACCTGTGCTACTGCCTTGAACATTACAAAGGTGGAACGAAGGCCTTGCGGGCCATATTCGAAGCGGCTCTGGCCGGGAAACACGCCGAAACCGTGAAGACGGCACTAGCCATCCTCGCACGGCGTTTCTGTGATGGCGACGGAATTGAGGGCTATCAGAAAGACGGTCCTGTCGCCGCGGCGCGTTTTGAAGGCGCAGAGGATTGGAATGCCGATAACCGAATTCTTCGACAGCGTGACTTGAGCGCCATCGTTCAGGACGCCATTGCGCCGTTCATCTGATTTTGATCCCGTGAGATAGGGGCTTGCCGGACTGACCTCACCCGTATCCTTCCCGTGCAAGCAAGGGACTCGCGGGTTGGTGGACGCCGCCGGCCGCGCAATGATCTGCCCGATCCATTCGCTGACGCTTCCATGCTAACCATGTTCAGGCGCCTAATTGCATTTTCCATTTTCTACGGCGCGAATATCGTTGGCCTCCGTGTCGAAGTTCTAAGGCCGAAGCACACTCGCAGCGTAAGGCAGAGTTGGACGCGAACATCTAAGAGCGTTTTTTGGACGCCCCCATTTGCCAGTTTATCGAGCGTGTTAGACCGTGTCGGGATAGAGCTCGACCGAAAGCTAGCCCGCTGGAAGGGCGCGGTGGCGTTCTCGGCCCATCTGTCGCGCAATAGCAAGTCGGAGAGTGTTTAGGCATGGATGGGTTTACGACGCCCGACACTGTCATTGCATCGACGTCAACGCTATGCGCAACAGAGCCTATTTTCCGCAATCAAGGTGTTGCAACCAAGTAGAAATGTCACCGTTGAGCGCTGACGCTAGCGCAGCCTGACAGGGCGGAGACCTCATATATCGCAGCCCTGGCTGGCTGCGCGTGCTTCCCGCTCGGCGCGTTTGCGGGCGTAGTAAGCGTCGAGCTTCGAAGGCCTTCCCGGCGATTTACGGCCCGACTTCTTGTAGCCGTTCTTTGCGCTGACGGGTTTGACTTTTGGCGGTGATGCGGCCTTATCCTGCTCTTCCTTGATGTGCGCGAGAACCGCGCTGAGATGTTTGTTCTCAGTGATCGCGGCATGGGTTACGCGTTTCTGGTGTGGGTCGAACACCGTGTGGGGCAGGGCGACGCCCTTGGCACGGACCAGAATGCGCCCGTCCGCGTATTCGTAGGTGTCGACATATTTGCCGACTAGGCCGCGCGTCAGGTCGTTGACCTCGAACCGGATGCGCTTGCGATCATACTTCAGGGTCAGATCCTTTGTTACATAGCGCTTGTCGCGCAGGCAGAAGACCTCGGCTAGGCGATCCGGTTCGATGTTGAGCGCGCGATGCAGATTGTCCGGGCGCCGGCGCCTGTAACCGCCGGACGTAATCTCCCCGAAACCGCCGTTTGAATTTTCCCCAGACGTGAGCGTCAGGGCCAATTCCGAACTTCATCTATTCGGAATTGGCACTGTCGCGGGACACAGGCCTGATGCTCCGAACGGAGAGCGACAGGGGCAGGCAGGTGATAGGACTGAGGGAGATTGTCTTGATCCAGAATTTGAAGAACCAGGGTCTCAGCATCACCGCGATCGCGCGGAAGGTTGGCTGCGACCGGAAGACGGTGCGGAAGTATCTCGAGCTGGGGCTGGAAGCTCCGGTCTACGGGCCGCGCCAGCCACGGGCACGGGTGATTGAGCCCTATGAGCGCTACCTGCAGGAACGGGTTCAGGCCTTTCCCGATCTCAGCGGCGCGCGGCTTTTACGCGAGATCCGGGAGCTGGGTTATGAAGGCGCTTACACCGCGGTGACGGACTTCCTGCGCGAGGTGCGCCCGGCGCGGCACGCCCCGTTCGAGAGACGGTTCGAAACCCCACCCGGCAAGCAGGCCCAGGTCGACTTCGCGGAGTTCACGGTGGAGTTCACCGACGAGCCGGGCGTGGTTCGCAAGGTCTGGCTGTTCTCGCTGGTGCTCGGCCACAGTCTCTGGCTCTGGGGCCGGTTCGTTGCCAGTCAGAACCTGCAATCGGTGCTGCGCTGCCACATCGCGGCCTTCGCTGCCCTCGGCGGCGTGCCAGAGGAGATCCTCTATGACCGGATGAAGACGGCGGTGATTGGCGAAGACGAGGCCGGAGTTGTCACCTACAACGCCGCATTGGTTGCGTTGCTGAACCACTATGGCGCGGTGCCGCGGGCCTGCCAGCCGTATCGAGCAAAGACCAAGGGCAAGGTAGAGCGTCCCTTCCGCTACATCCGGCAAGACTTCTTCTTGGCCCGCACATTCCGCAACATCGACGATCTCAACACCCAGTTCGAGGCCTGGCGAACCGAGATCGCCAATCCCCGGGTTCATGCCACGACCCGACGGGTGGTGGACGCGGCCTTCACCGAAGAACAGCCCAGTCTGAAGCCGCTCCCGGTGATCCCCTACAGCGCCGTCCTCACCGTAGAACGGCGCGTGAGCAAGGAGGGGATGATCTCGGTCGGTGGCAATTTCTATTCCGTGCCCGACACGACCCGTCGCCGGACACTCGAGGTCCAGCATCACGCCGAGGAACTTCGGATCTTCGAAGACGGGCAACTGATCGCCTGCCATCCGGTTCTGGAAGGCAAGGCCTGCCGCCGGGTCGACCCCACCCATCGCAAGACACCGCCGAAGAAACCGGCCCCGCCGCCGTCATCGCAAGGGCTACGGCGGCCGCTCGACTTCTATGATGCGGTTGGCCGACGCCTGGCCGCTACGGGGGCGCCATCATGACCGATCTTTTGGACCGTATCCGCGGCGCCCTTGTCGGCTTGAAGATGCCGCGTGCGCTGGAGGCGCTCGATCACACCATACGGCAGCTCGAGACGGGCGAGATCACCGCGATCGAGGCGATCGACGGGCTGCTCAGCGAGGAATACGCGACCCGCGAGACGCGCCGGATCGACGTCGCCCTGCGCACGGCCAAGCTGCTGCCGGTCAAAACGCTCGAAGGCTTCGACTTCCGCTTCCAGCCCTCGCTCGACCGAGATCGGATCGCGGCCTTGGCCCAGCTCGACTTCATCCGGCGCGCCGAGGTCGTTCACTTCCTCGGGCCGCCGGGCACCGGCAAGAGCCATCTCGCAACTGCGCTCGGCGTCGCGGCAGTAAAGGCGGGGCGAAGCGTCTACCGCGCCACACTCGCAGAACTAATCACCGCGCTGAACCAGGCCGAACGCGAGGGACGATTGCCCGAAAAGATCCGGTTCTATGCCCGGGCCGCGCTGCTCATCGTCGACGAGATCGGCTATCTGCCGATCACGACCGGCGGCGCCAACCTGTTCTTCCAGCTCGTCAACGCCCGCTACGAGAAAGGCGCCATGATCCTGACCTCGAACCGCGGCTTCGCCGAATGGGGCGAGGTGTTCGGCGATCCGGTCGTCGCGACAGCCCTGCTGGATCGCCTCTTGCACCATGCTGTCGTCATCCAGATCGAAGGGGCCAGCTACCGGCTACGCGCCCATGCCGACCTCATCCCCGAGCATGTCAGGGCGAACGCCCCCATCGCTCCGCCGCCACCGCCCAAGCGCCGCGGACGGCCACCGAAAAACCAGAATGGAGGCGCCGATCACTGAAACCGGCTGATCGCCGCAACCGCCGTAGTGGGGAATTTTACTTCGGCACTTTTGGGGAAAATTAAGACGGCGTTGACACGCGGTCTGGTGTCGATGGTGAAGGCTGGTCATCAACAGGAAGACTATGCCGAAACGGCCCGCTACGCGCTGACGGAAGCTGCGCGCACGGTGTTGCCCTTGTCGCGCCTTACGGTCCGAGATTTCACCATCGGCAGGCGGGATGAAGTCATCAGGCTGAAAGATGCCGAAGGTCACCTAACCCGATACCTGGACACGCCGGAAACCGAGGCAATGCGTGCCAATCTGCGCCGCCTGAACGATCTCTTGGAAGGCACTGACATAGCCTTGGCGCGACCGGCCAATCCGTTAGCCGACTTCGATGATGAATACAGTGGGCAGAAAATCGACCTCTACCGTGTCTTCAACAAAGGCAGTTTCGCGCAAGGAGGGCGTTTCTATGGCGGCTGGTGGCAGCACGCCAAGAAGCACTTGCGGCCCTTCATCACCATCGACGGGCAGTCCACCATCGAAGCTGACTTCAAGGGGCTGCACCCGGCGATCCTGTTCGCCAAGGCAGGACTGGATATTCCGCCCGACCCCTACAGCCTTGTGCCCGGCATAACGGATAACGAGACGCTGCGCGATTATGCCAAAACTACCTTCCTTGCCCTGCTGAATGCAGACAACACCACCAAGGAGCCGCGCAACTTCGACAGCGTCGTCCATGGTATGACAGCGGAGGCGTTTCGTCGGCGCGTCAAGGATGCCTTCCCGATGTTGCCGGGCGTCTTCGGCACCGGCATCGGGCGTTACCTGCAACGCGAAGACAGCGACATGGCCGAAAAGATCATGCTGCACTTCGCGGACAGGGGCGTGCCGGTCCTGCCCGTGCATGACAGCTTCATCATCGCAGCCGAACACAAAGATGAACTGGTCCGGGTCATGGAGGCAGTGTTCCATGACCGATACGGCCAGATTCCCACCATCACGCTGAAAGCACCGGCATAACGGTGATGCGGTGCGCAGCCCGATCCATGATCCGGGTATCCCTATACCTTGGGTTCTCCCACTACCGGGTAAATTAAGGACTGGGGTGGATTTTCGCCGCCCGAGCAGGCACATATCCGTCAACAAGACCAATCAACGGGGCGAGGCAATGCAGAACCTGCTGGACGATCTGACGGAACTCTTGCAGGCCGACCAAGCCTTTATCTCCGATGGTGCGATCCTTAAGAACGCGGTGATCGAGGCCGCGCTGAACATGGAGCCGCGCCTGTTGGAACTGTTGATGCAGTCAGACACGATCAAGGCGCATTTCTTCACCGAGGTCGCGGGCGCGCTGGTCTTCGACAAGGTGAAGTTTCAGGACTTCGTGTCGAACAAGGCGTTCCTGCCCGACAGCTACACGGCCTTCAAGAACCGCATCGGCCTGACGGATGTGCGTGGCGATTACCTGAGCCAGTCGCGCGACGTGGTGCTTGCATGGCCCTACAAGGATTGCGTGCTGGAAGGCGGCATGACGAAAGAGGACCGGGGCCGGAACGAGGTGTTCTGGAACACGACGCTGGCCCCGGACGACATCACGCGGCTGTTTGAACCCAAGGTGCTGACCGGCTGGGAACGCTGGGATGCGGAGGCCGTGGCAGAGGGCAAGGCCAAGCCCGTGGGTGAGGTGTCAGAGGACGACAACCTGCTTATCAAGGGCAATAACTTGCTGGCGCTGCACTCGCTGAAAGCGCGTTATGCGGGCAAGGTGAAGCTGATCTATATCGACCCGCCCTACAATACTGGCTCAGACGGTTTCAAATACAACGACCGCTTTAATCACTCAGCTTGGCTGACGTTCATGCGCAGTCGTCTTGAGATTTCCAAGGAACTTTTAAGCCGAGATGGAACGATCTTCGTCAATATGGATGACAATGAGGCCCACTATTGCAAGGTATTGATGGATGAGGTGTTCGGGAGGGATTGCTTCATTGCAAACATCGTCTGGCAAAAGCGGTACTCACGCGAAAACCGAACTGCCATCGGTGCAGCGCATGACCATATCTTGCTCTTTTCCAAGATACCGGACGCCTACAAAGATAGCTTCAACAAGCTTCCATTAGGTGAAAAGCAAAAGTCGGTTTACTCCAACCCCAATGACGACCCGCGCGGACTATGGAGAGGCGTATCACTATCTGCACAAGGCTATCGTCCGAACCAGATGTACGAGATAGTCGCGCCTAGTGGAAAGGTGCACAAACCACCAGCGGGTTCCTGTTGGAAGGTTGTGAGGGCTGAGTATGACCGCCTTCTTGCAGATGACCGCATTTACTTTGGCAAAAATGGTGATGCGGTCCCGTCCAGAAAACAGTTTCTCAAAGATATTGAGGGCATCGCTCCATGGACTTGGTGGCCACATGATGAAGCGGGCCATACTGATGAGGCGAAGCGCGAAGTGTACGAACTCTTTGGCGCAGAGGAGGCCAATAAGCTAACGCCTAAGCCTGAACGTCTGCTGGAACGCATACTTCATGTCGCAACTAAACCCGGTGACCTTGTACTCGACTTCTTTGCAGGGTCAGGCACGACCGCATCGGTGGCCTTCAAGTTGGGGCGCAAGTGGATTGCTGTCGAACAACTGGACTATATCCGCGACCTACCGGCGTCACGCCTAAAGAAAGTCATCGAAGGCGAACAGGGTGGCATCTCTAAAGCCGTCGAGTGGCAAGGCGGCGGCTCGTTTGTCTATGCCGAGCTCGCTGCGTCAAACTCCGCCTTTGCTGACCAAATCGAAGCTGCGCAGGACATGGCCGCGCTGCAAACCATTCATGCCGACATGGAGGCCACCGGCTATCTGCGCTATGACGTGGACCTGAGCACCTTTGACACAGACGACTTCGTGGCCCTTCCGATTGACGACGCCAAGCGCGTGTTGATGGACTGCCTTGATGCCAACCACCTCTATGTCAATCTCGGCTCCCTTGACGATGCGGACTTTGACATCTCCCACGAAGACGCCCGTGCGACCCGCTCTTTCTATGGGCTGGACCAATGAGCCAGACGCTAAACGACAAGCTGAACGGGGCGGTTGAACTCGGGCTGCTAAAGAAGGACATCCCCGACCACATAACAGGCAACATAGCGGGCAAGATCACGTTGCGGCCCTATCAGGTCACAGCGCTGGAACGCTGGCTTTACTACATCGAAGACTTCCCGCAACGCCCGACCAATCCGCACCTGCTGTTCCATATGGCCACGGGCAGCGGCAAGACGGTGCTGATGGCTGCGTTGATCCTTGACCTCTACCGGCGTGGCTATCGCAACTTCCTATTCTTCGTGAACTCCGCCCAGATTATCGAGAAGACCAAGGGCAACTTCCTGAACCCGGCATCCGCCAAGCATCTGTTTGCGCCTGCGGTGCGGATTGACGACAAGCCGGTGGACATCCGTGCAGTCGATACGTTCGACGCGGTGAGCGGGGATGCGATCAACATCCACTTCACCACCATTCAAGGGCTTCACACCCGCATGCAGGCCCCAAAGAGAACGCCGTCACCATCGAGGACTTCCGTGACTACAAGGTGGTGATGATCTCGGACGAAGCGCACCACCTGAACGCCGAGACCAAGAAGACGCTGACTAAGGGCGAGGCGGAGGAGAAGGCTAGTTGGGAAGGCACGGTGAGTGAGATTTTCGGCCAGCACCCTGAGAACATGCTGTTGGAGTTTACTGCAACCGTGGACCTCAGCCACGAGGCGATCCGCTCAAAGTATCACGACAAAATTTTGTACGATTATTCTCTGCGGCAATTCCGAGAAGACGGCTATTCCAAGGACATCGAGTTGCGACAGGCCGACTTGCCGCCCGACGACCGGATGATGCAGGCGATGGTGCTGAGCCAATATCGCCGCAAAGTGGCTGAAGCGCACGGGCTGCACTGCAAGCCCGTTATTCTGATGAAGTCGAAGACGATCAAGGAAAGCGCCGACAACGAAGCGGCCTTCGGCGCGATGGTGGCGGGATTGTCCAGTGATGCACTGGACGCGCTCAGGGCGGCCTCTGGCGGCGATGAGACGCTTTCACGAGCCTTTGCCTACATCATGGATGAAAGGGGCCTCAGTGGCCCGGATTTTGCCCGCGAGCTGCAGGGCGACTTTGGTCGCGAGAAGGTGGTGAATGTCAACAACCCAACCGATCTCGAAAGAAGACAGATACAGTTGAACGCGCTTGAAGACCGGGACAACGAGATACGGGTGATTTTTGCCGTCGATAAGCTGAATGAGGGCTGGGATGTTCTGAACCTGTTCGACATCGTGCGGCTTTACGACACCCGTGACGGCAAGGCGAACAAGGTCGGCAAGACCACCATGGCCGAGGCGCAGTTGATCGGGCGCGGGGCGCGATATTTCCCCTTCATGGCGCCGGATCAGCCCGAGGCGGAGCGAGAGAAGCGCAAGTACGACAACGCGATGGACAATCCCCTGCGCATATTGGAGGAACTGCACTATCACTGTTCCCACAATCCCAAATACATCCAAGACATCCGCAACGCTCTACGCGAAACCGGCATGCTGGACGAAACCGCCCGCACGGTGCGGCTACGGTTGAAGGACAGTTTCAAACAGACTTCCCTGTATGCCGGGGAATATGTCTGGATGAACGACCGGAAGAAGAACACGCGCGATGGCGTGGCCGGACTGGATGCCTACAAGATCGAAGGCAGCTTCACCTATCCCAGCTTGATGACGGGTCGAGTAACGGAAGCCTCAGCCTTCGGCGGTGGCCAGTTGACGTTGAAGCCGTCGAACAAGGAGCCTGTGTCGCGCGAATTCAAGCTGGCGGACTTCGGCAAGGCGATACTGAGCTTTGCAATGGACGCGAACGACTTCTTTCATTTCACCAGTCTGAAAACCTACTTCCCACAACTTGCCAGCGCATCGCAGTTTGTGACCTCTGACGCCTATCTGGGCGACGTGACGGTAAACGTGCGCGGCTTGCTGGATGACTTGGCCCACCTTACCGCAAGACAAAAGCTAGATATTACGCAGTACGTGCTGCACGAGATCGAAAGCGGTGTGAAACGCGAAAGCGTCGAATACATCGGCACCAAAGACTTCAAGCCGTACCCCATTAAGGACCGTTTCACCGACAAGATACTGAAACTGCGGATCGAAGGCGAAACCGGTCTAAGCTGGACCGAAAGCAACGTGCCCGGACTGGATCAGATCGACTTGAGCGGCAAGGACTGGCACGCCTATGAAGACAGCTACGGCACCGATCAGGAAAAGCACTTCATCAAGTATATGCACGATCAGGAAGCCCGGTTGCGCGGTATCTATGACGACTTCTACCTGTTGAGGAACGAGAAGGCGGTGAAGCTGTACGACTTTGACACCGGGCGCGCCTTTGAACCAGACTTCGTTCTGTTTCTGAGGAAGAAGGGGCAAGAGGGAAGTACGATCTTGCAGCTATTCATCGAACCCAAGGGCGACCAGTTGCGACCGAAGGACGACTGGAAGCAAGACTTTCTCGCGCAAGTGAAGGCCCAAGCAAGACTTGAGACGATTTTCCAAGGTCGGGACTATACCATCCTTGGCTTGCCATTCTTCAATGAGACGGGACAAACTAATACCGACTTCAAAGCGGCGTTCGAGGCTGAGGCGCTGGGCGCATAGCCCGGTTCCATATGTCGAAATATGTGGGATTGGTGGTCTAAAGAACCGCCAGCCCCCATTACTGGGGCAAATAAGCGGATTCAGTATGGCGCTCAGTCCGACATCTTGGTCAGCCTGTTGAGCTACCCCCTGAAATTCGGACACTGACATAAGCTACGATTTGCAGTCTGCTGATCTTCGACGAGAAGGAGATCAGAGATGTCGAAACGCAAGCAGCACGCGCCCGAGTTCAAGGCAAAGGTCGCGCTGGAAGCCCTGAAGGGTGAAGAGACAGCGGCCGAGCTGGCGAGCCGGTTCGGGGTGCATCCAACGATGATCCATCAATGGAAGCGGGCCTTGCTCGAAGGCGCGTCGGGCGTGTTCGAGCGCGGGGGCCGAAGGAAGCCCGAGATCGACGAGGAGCAGGTGAAGGAGCTCCACGCCAAGATCGGGGCGCCACCATGATCACCAGCAATCTGCCCTTCGACGAATGGACCGAGACCTTCGGCTCCGAGCGCCTGACCGGCGCTCTGCTCGACCGGCTCACCCACCATGTCCACATCCTCGAGATGAACGGCGACAGCTATCGGCTCGCACAGAGCCGCGCGCGCAAGTCCGCCGACACCGCCTGATCCAGCCGATAAAGGCTTGGCCCTCACGGGCCAAGGCGGCCAGTCAACCGCCAGCTATCTGGGAAGCGCGGCTGACTGGCCGCCGCCTCATGGCGCGCGTCGCGCCCAAACCCGAAGTGGCCGGTTATTGCGCCGCCCAATGGCCGGATTTCACTCCGCCGTTGACAGGCTGATGCCGATTTACCAGAAGCCCAACACCAGCAGGCCCGCAAAGGGCCACAAGACCTATCCCTACCTGCTGCGAGGTCTGCGAGTGGATCGCCCGAACCAGGTCTGGTGCTCGGATATCACCTACCTGCCCATGCGGCGCGGGTTCCTCTACCTCGTGGCGATCATGGACTGGCACACCCGCAAGGTTCTGTCTTGGCGGATCTCGAACACCCTGGAGGCCGACTTCTGTGTCGAGGCGCTGAACGAAGCCATCCACAAGTTCGGCCCGCCCGAGATAATGAATACGGATCAGGGTTCTCAGTTCACGTCCTTCGCTTGGACGGATCGGCTCCGCCGGTCGGGCGTGCGCATCTCGATGGATGGGAAAGGCCGATTCCTCGACAACATCTTCATCGAGCGGCTGTGGCGAACCCTGAAATACGAATGCGTCTACCTGCATGCCTGGGAGACAGGATCGGAGACAAAGGCGGCGATCCGGAAATGGATGACCTTCTACAACCACCAGCGCCCTCACTCAGCCCTCGGCGGCAAGCCACCGGCGCTGGTCTATTGGCAGAGACATGATATCAACCAACCCGATCAGCAGGTGCAAAGAGTAGCTTAAATTACGCCAGATCCTGTCCAAGAGACGGGGAGTAGCTCACCATTCGGAGGCCTACATCATTCGCTCTGTCATTTGTTTGAGCCAAGTTCTTTGTGACCTAGGAAATCCGCGACCATGAGTTGGATCTGGGCGAAGCTAAGCGGTTTTTCGACGGCTATATTGGCGCCTGCCTCCTCCAGGATTTCGCATTCCGAACCCATGGTCGATGCTGTCACGCCGACGATCGGTACCTCGGCGTCGATCTGGCGGATCTGCCGGATCAACTCGTTTCCTTGCAGGCCGGGTAGCAGCTGATCCACAAATATCATATCGGGCTTATTCTCTCGAAACAGCTCTAGCGCTGTCGTGCCGGCTTCGGCCCATAGAACCTTCCCAAAGATACGGCCCAGCCTATTCGTCGTGAGTTCCCCCACGAGAACGTTGTCTTCGACTAACAACGCCGTGCGGTCGGGGTGGTCGATGGTTGTATTTTCCTGTGTCATCTTATCTCTGCCATTCTCGTTCAACTCTGCCGTAATCCGAACTGGATGAGTGATAACGAACTCGGTGCCGTCCTCGGCGCTCGATCGTTCGAGGCGAATGTCACCGCCGAGCAGGTGGATCGCTTTGCGGGCTGTATAGAGACCGATTCCGACACCTTCCGCTGTACCCAAACCAGCGCTCTCCTTGCCGGTGAAGGGGGTGAAGAGCGCCTCTCGGGTCTCTGGAGGCACGCCGCAGCCGTCATCCTTGATGATCCATGTGATCTCTCCAGCCTCTTCGTTCTCGGAGGTCAGCATGGCGCCAATCACGACTTCCGTGCCCTTTGAATGTACGATCGCGTTGTGAACGACTTTAGAAACCGCGATCAGGACTCGCGCGGGATCTCCGCGCAGAAGCGTGTCGGCATGTTGGGATAGAGCCAGACGCAATTCGATGCCGCGTGCCGTGGCGGCGCCCCCGAAGACGTCAAGCAGCTGCTTTCCGATCTCGCCCAGAGTAAACGTGTCGGGCCGGGCGGTATCCTCGTTTGTCAGGCGCAGGTCGTCCAGGATCCGGGTGAGCCGTTCAAGGCTCGTCTCGAAACTGAACTCGACTTCCTTCCAGTTCGCTCCGGATTTGAGCTCTTCGGCAAGCATGGCGATGATTGTCACCGGAGTGCGCATTTCATGCGATGCAATGGAGAGAAGACGCTCCTCGCGGACGCGCATTGCGGCCAGGCGGGATTCCGCATTTTCGAGACGCAAGGCAAGATCCTCATCGTCGCGCAGCGCCCGTAAAGCGAGCCAGGCGTGATCGGCTTCCAGAGACATGACATGCGCGGTGACCGGGCGCGGCCCTGTATCGTCCAGCGTGACCCGCAATTCGAAAGCGAGCTCGAGTGGTTCGGTACGCTCCCGCAACGAGCGAGTTTCCATCTGGCTCATGAAAGCGAGCAGTTTCGCCGGGTGAGAGGCATGAAAAAAGTTTGCGAAGGAAATCTCATGCGCTTGCGACATATCTGCCAAAGGGAGCGAGGCGGTCTTGTTATCGAAGTCTAAGCGTACGAGCCAGCTTTCGGCCTGATCCTGAAACCGTGCGCTCAGCCCTGTCAGGTCCTCGTTCGAAAAGGACCATTCATCGAGTCGTGCGGCGAGACTGACCAGCGTGAACAGGATGATGAGGGCGCCGGCATTGAACGCTTCGTCGGGCCAGAGAGTGACTGCTTGGGCCGCGCTCATGAAGATCATGCCGATCTGTGTTGCGAGCAATGCTGCGATAAGTGGTGCACTGCGCAGGGCGCCGCCGACGATCATTGCGGGCATGAGGCTGACGATCACGACGGTTGATATCGCGAAGGTCCAATCCGCCGGCAGGAGCCCGACGAGCTCCAGCAGCTGCACGCCGGCCGCGCAGAGACCGATAAGGAGTCCAGGCGGCATATTACCCGAACGGCGCCTGCGTTCGCGGTCCTGTGCAATTCGCGCGAAATGAAGCAGCGTCAGGGCCACGAGCGCGCCCAACTCGGCGTGCAGCAGGTCGATTGCACTGGCCTGACTACGCCCCATCGCGAACAGGGAAAACCGCACGGCCAGGGTCATTGCGACGAGAAACTGCCAGCGCGCCGTGAACCCGAGCAGGGCAGACCTGTCTCCGATACGGCCAAGCGCGGGAAGATACCGCTCGCTCCCGATCACGAGCCCGCCGGTCATGATCCCCGCGAGATACAGCAAGAGTGCTGAAACCGGTTCTGCGCCGAGGCGTGTGATCTCGAGCAATACCAATCCCAGCCCGAGAGCGAGTGCGATCAATACAGCTTGCAGATAGGTGCTTCCTCGTCGGCTCAAACCGAAGGCAGCGAGCGCGAGGACCAAGCCCAACATATAGGGCGCCTCGGGCATGTCACGCCACAGGGCAGGATCGATGAAGCCAAGGAGTGCAAAGCCGATGATCGCGGTGCAGATGAGATCGAGGCCTCCCCGCTCTGCACGGCGGCGACTGCGTTCGTGGGACTGTGACCCTTTCCAGAATGCAGTTATCTCAGACAATGGTGCCTCCAGTCAGAGCATATCGGAAAGACGGACGATCGCTGGCGTAAGCAGCAGGATCAGAAGCGGCGGTACGGTAAAGAGCATCGTGCCCAAGGTCATTTTCGTGGGCAGCACGTTTGCCTTCTCCTCAACCTTCCGCAGGCGGTGATCGCGAAGGTCATTTCCGAAGACGCGCAGCGTACGCGAAATCGGTGTGCCAAGCTTTGTTGCCTGAACGAGTGTCATTGCGAGCAATCGCAGATCGTCGTTACCGGTCTCGTCCGCGATCTTCATGAAGGCGGCTTCGCGATCGAGCCCTGCCGCCACCGCCTCGCTCGCCCAGGCGAAATGCGCCGCAAGTTCTGGATGCACTGCCCCCAATTCACGTGCGACGCGCAGCAAGGCCAAGTCGAGCGATTGCCCTGCATCGACGCAGATCTGCATCAAGTCCAGCGCATCGGGCACGGCCCGTTCAATGCGCACACGATAGGCGGCAACGCGTTTGCTCAGCGCGCGCATCGGAAGCAGGTAGCCAAGGCTGAAGGTGAAGCCAATGAAACCGAGCCGCGTCATGATCGGGATGTCCGACAGTGCCGGAATCATCGAGAGGAACATGAAGCCAGCGATCGCAGAGGCACCCCCAGTTACGAATTTCAGGACGCCGAAGATCGTCGGTGCCGAAGGGTGAACGAAGCCTGCCCTCGCAAGATCGCGCTGCAATGTGCCGCCTTGTTCCGCCGGCAGGGTGGCGAGCAGTCGGTCGGAGTGAAGCTCTGCTGGATCGAGAGCGTGTTCCTCTGAAAGTCGGGCCGAGAGAAGCAGCGCACTGGCGAGAAGAAGAAAGCTGCCGCCCACCACGATGCCTGCAATCAAAAGCCATGGCTCGGGCATCAGTCGAACCTCACGAGGCGGTGCATGAAGACGATATTCGCGAGCAGAAGCGCCCCGATCAGCAGAACGAGAGGGATCAGGTACGGCTTGTCATAGAGGTTGTCGAAGTAGGACGGATTGATCACCGCGATGAGGAAGCTCGCGACGACGGGGAAGGCCGAAAGGAACCGCCCCGACCAGATCGCCTCGGCAGTCATCGCACGAATCTTGCGTTGCAGCTGAATACGCGCCCGCGCCAGATTGGCGATCCGTTCAACCACCTCAACGAGGTTCCCGCCTGTCTCGCTCTGGATCGCGACAGCGGCTGCAAGGAAACGCAGGGAGGTGCTGTTTGTGCGAGTGGCCATCTCGCGCAGCGCCCCGACCATGTCCTTGCCATAGCTTATCTGGTCTGCGGTCACCGTGAATTCCTGCGCGATGATCCCAGTTAGATCCTGCGCCACGACCCGGAGCGAGGCGTTGATCGGCATCCCGATTCGCAGGCAGCGCGCGATGATATCGAGCGCTTCGGGCAAGCGCTCCTCGATCTTGATGAGGCGTTGGCGTCCGTGCATACGTGCCGCGAGGAAGATCCCGGATGCGTAAAGCGCGATCATCAAAGGTAAGGCCCAGAACAGCGATGCCCCGAGTAGTCGCATCAGCAGTAGTGAGACCGCGGCGACGAGGCCGGCGATGGCGGGCCAAAGGAAGCGGGGTTGATCTGCCCGAAAGGCAGCGAATGCCGTTGGTGAGAGCCCGATAAATTGCCAGATCGGCCCCTCGCGTTCCGAACTGCGTAGAAGCTCCCGCGGTGCCTCGACTATCGTGGATATCGTATCTGCGTTCGGCTGCCTGCCCGCGTAGCGATCGGCAAGCCGTTGTCGATGCCGCGCAATCTCGTCGACAAACCACACGAGGCCGGCGGCCAGTAAGCTCGCGCCGCCCAGTGCCATGATCACACTCAGGCCGAGCGCAGGGGTCATGTTCCAGCCTCGCTGAAGATAGTGTCTGGCAGTCCCACGTTCCAGCGCCGGAAATGTTCGACGAAGAATGAAGGGACGCCGACGCTGACGAAACGTCCCTCCACGCGTCCCTCCGGCGTGATGTCCTCCTGGTTGAAATAGAACAGTTCCTGCATCGTCAGGACGTCGCCTTCACACCCGATCACCTCCTGAATCGACATAACCTTGCGTGCTCCGTCCTGTAACCGCTCGACGTGTATGATGACGTGCATTGCGCTGGCGATCTGACGTCGAAGGGCCGCGAGTGGAATCTCGATCCCCGCCATGGCGATCATGTTCTCTATGCGCAGCGTCGCGTCGCGCGCGGAGTTCGCGTGAATCGTCGTCATTGAGCCATTGTGGCCTGTGTTCATCGCTTGCAGCATGTCGATGACCTCTTCCCCGCGCGTTTCGCCGACGATGATTCTGTCGGGGCGCATTCTCAAGGCGTTGCGCAGGCAGTCGCGTTGTGTGACCGCGCCTTTTCCCTCGACGTTCGGGGGGCGACTTTCCATCCGGCCGACATGTTTCAGCTGCAGGTCGAGCTCGGCAGTATCCTCAATCGTCAGGATGCGCTCGCGTTTGCCAATGAAGGCCGAGAGCGCATTGAGCATCGTCGATTTACCGGAGCCGGTGCCGCCGGAGACGACGATGTTGAGGCGGCTGGCGACTGCTGCGCGCAGATAGGCTGCCATGCGCGCGTCGAGCGTGCCGTTGAACTCTATCTGTTCGAGGCTGAGCTGTTCGCGCCGACGCTTTCGGATCGAGACCAGCGTGCCGTCCAGCGCGATCGGTGAAATCACCGCGTTCAGGCGCGAACCTTCGGGCAGGCGGGCATCGACATAGGGCACCGACTCGTCGAGTCGTCGCCCAGTACCGGCGAGAATCTTCTGTACGATCCGACGCAAGTGACTTTCGCTCTGGAACTGGACATCCGTCTCTTCAATGATGCCGAAACGTTCGACCATGACTTGCTCAGGGCCGTTGATCAGGATGTCGGACACGGTGTCATCTTTGAGCAGAACCTCAAGCGGCCCGAGCCCCATCACCTCGTAGTACAACTCGGTTATCAGTTGATCGCGTTCCGACCGGCTCAGCGCGACGGCGGTTTTTGGGAGGAGGCCGTGGAGGACGTTTCCGATCTCGGACTTGATCTCATCCTCGGAGAATTGCATGAGCGCCGAAAGGTTGAACGTGTCTAGAAGCTCCGAATGCGCGGCTTGACGTAACTCTACCAATTTGCGGCGCCGCTCCTGTCCGGAGCCCGGCTCGTGGGCGATATCTGACGCGCTGGGGCGTGGTAGCGCGGCGCCTGCGATTTGCTCTGTTTGGCTGTCTGGCGGTGTGCCATGCCGGGACGAAGTGCGGGTATCTGCGAGCCGGACGACTTTGTCTCCAGGGGCGTCTTCGTTGAAGTCATCAAAGATCGACATCGTTCACCTCATGCAATTCCGTTTTACCTTTTGAGGGGCGAACCGGGATGCGCTGTGCCAATTGGCGGATCGATTTGGTCAATGGATTGGACGGACACGCGGCTGATAGAACCTTGCCGAGGTCGCTAGCTGCCCCGATCTCATTCCCGCCATCGGGCAACAACGTTTCGAAGGGCGCGCCGATTCCGGCTTCGAAATTTTCGATCCGCAGCTTCGTGTCTCGTGCGGTCACCTTTTCGGAGCGATTGAGCAGGTGCTTGATCCGTTCGGGCGGTGTGCCGATTTTGTTTATGATCGACGTGAGGCGCCGGGCATTCTGTGCGGCGCGTATTTCCAGAAGATTCACGCTGAGGATCAGGTCCGCAGTTCTGAAAGCTTGTTCGCTCCACTGCGTGACAATGGGCGGCATGTCGATGATGACGAGCGGCGCGACGGCACGGGCGCAATCGAGCAGCTGCTCGAAGGGTTTGCCGCCCAAGATGTCCATTGGCACGAGATCGGGCGGCGCGGTAAAGACGAGGAGGCCGGGATCTACCCCTTGCGACGAGGTGAGGAAGGCTTCGGCGTCCAGCTGTCGGAGCTTGCGATAAGCGTCCGAGACGCGCCTCGTTTCCTGCAAGCCAAGATAGGTCGAAACGCACCCGAACTGCATGTTGAGGTCGATCAGGCAGACGGCGGGCGCGCCATCCCGATCAGATTTACTTGTCGCGATCTCTGATGCGAGATTGACGGCAAGGGTGGTTCCTCCGGCGCCGCCGCAGGTTCCTTGAACAATCAGTGTCTCTACAGGGCCGGACGCGCAAAGCGGATCGGCTGCCGGAAAGGCATCGGAGTGGGGCGGAGTTCGTCTGCGCAGAAGCGGGAAACGGCGGCCTGAGAGAGGCTTCGTGTCGTGACCATCTGGCTTTTTATGTGGCGATGTGGCGTCGATCAACGCTTTGAGCCCGCCGGTCGGGAAGGGCGGTCCCGACAGCAGCCTCACAGTCTCGGGTAATTTCGCAGGCGGTGGAGCACCTTCGGGTAAAAGCAGGAAAAGCTCTGCATTCATACCGGAGGCGCGCTTCAGTATTTCTCGTAATGTATCGGGCGAGCGCTGTAGGTTCGAGGGCGCAATGACGAGTAGATCGAAGGCATCCGCTTCCGAGGCACGCAACTTATCCGGCGCTTCGAGGAAGCTGAGATCTGTGCGGGACATGACACCCTCGAGCCGCGCGATCAGCGATGCCAGCAACAGAACGGCCTCCGAGCCGTCCGATATGGTGCAAAGTTTCAAGTCGTCCTTGGGTATCGACATTTCACTCACAAGGAACCTGGATGACTGAGCGCGTGGCTTGCCGCACGACGGAGAGCGAACAGAGCTTTTCGTTCTGGGACGAGTTCATCTGGCTCTCTAACGTATTTGCCAGCCGCTGTGGGGCCGTGACGGGTTCAGTGGTCGGTGCCGCAGTGCCTTTGCGCACAGCGAGCGGCAGATCCCGAAGCTGGGAGTTGTCTACGACGATTTCCCCGTTGCGCGCACGGCTAATGCCCTGAGCGGATGCGATCCAGAGCTTTCCACTGGTTTTAGCGTGCAGAAGACGCGCGACGACCTTGGCGCGCGCTTCCACCATCACAGCCGTCGCCTTGGCAGCGGGCACCTTGTTCCATTGGGGGGGCTCTCCCTCGGAACGCAGGAAAGAAACGACATGGATATTGTCTGCCAAAAGCCGCGTTTCGATCGTTCCGCCGCCAATATCGTGCTGCCAGAACAGATCGACACGTCCACCCTCCTTCAGTGTGTCCCTCATCTCGGAAAGGTTTTGGGGCACTATGACGGCCAGATTATTCCCAGGAATACTAAGCTCCCCAGGCGCGCTCCCTGCATCATCCCTGACGCCAAGGTCGATTGGCAGCATGACTCGGCCGATCTGAAGGTCACTCAATGCGATATACGAAGCCGTTTTGGTCTTAGGCAATTTGGGCAAGTAATCCAGAATGCCTTCGGGGAGGAGAGATTTGGGGATTTCTACCGTCTTGAAGTCGGAAGCGCTGACGGCCTCGCCCTGAGCGATCTCGTGAGCAGGCACCGGGACGGGGATGCGGTCGCCATATGCGTCGAGGCGACGTTGAACTTCTGCAACACGCTCGTTGGCATGCTGGATGCCAACCAGAGTTGCTGTTGCTGATCCGACAATCAGCACCATTCCCACAGCGACAAGCAGAATGATTTTGACGTTCATAGAACGAGCCCCCCACCTTTGGCGCTCATAGAACAAGCCTCCCAAACCTTAGTCAGTGAAGCATAGACTTTCGATCATATGAATTGGAAGTACAAACTAATTGGTTGCTTGTGTTCCGTTTGATACTGCGTCCAATAGAATACCTTTAAGTTCAGTGAAGATCGTTCCGTCGAGATAAGAGCCGACGGACACCGCTAGCGCGACGACAGAGGCTGTCAGCACGACCCATTCAATCGTGACCGCCCCATCCTGATGCTTCAGAAAGCGATAAAACCTGCGCATGTGATCCTCTGGTGGCTTTTGGGATCATATTACATACTTTGGTATATGTCGCAATGTTTGGGCGCGGCGCCGGTGTCAATTGAACACCAGATACCCGATCGGCTTGCCTGCATTATAGTCGACGCGCACTTTTCGATAGTAAGCGATCTTGGATGCGGCGTCAGCGTCGGACATCGATCCGGCCAGGATTGCACGCGCATCCGCGTCTCGGCCGTCGAGAACGTAGGCGAGTGCCATGTTTTGACGCACCGCATTGCCCTTGACTGGGTCGTGCACCAATTCCTCGAGCACCCGGATGCCCTCGCCGATCTTGCCCGACAACACTTGCGACAACCCGTAATTGCTCAGCAGTGCAAAGTTGGTAGGATACCATTTAAGCGCTTGTTGATAGACTTCCTGAGCCTCCGCGTAGCGAGACAGAAAGTCGAGCGAGACTGCCTTGCCAGTTAATGCCGACAGGTTGTGCGCGTCATGCGTTAGGGCTGCATCGTAGAATGTGATGGCCCGGCGGGGTTGTTTCTGGCTGAGGGCCAGAAAGCCCAGTTCTGTCAGGACTTCGGTATTGCGGGGCGCGAGGTCGCGAGCCCGGTCGAGCGCGTTCTCCGCGCGCACATGCTGGCCAAGTGCGATATAGCTTTTGCCCAGACCGAGGAGCGCGGGAACCGATTTCAGGTCCTTCTGCGACGCCCGTTCAAAGAGAGTTGCCGCCTGGCTGTAATCCCCACCCTCATACGCGGCCCTCGCAACCTGCACAGCTTCGCTCGAGGAGGCCTGCGGGGGCTTCGGCAACCAGTTCGTGTCTGCGCAACCACTTAGAAGTGCGGCGATTACAAGAGCCTGCCCTGCTCGAACCATAGTCTTACCTTCCCGCCATCAAATCCGGCACTCCGCATCCTGTCGAAGTGCGGAGGTCTCATGCCCCAGCCCAAAGCATATTTATTTTTCTTTCCGAATGTCACCGCAAACTTTCGGCACTTTCCGAGGCGAATCTGGCGACGAAATGAGGTGGGCACCTCAATTAACATACCTACGTATGGTCAAAAAGCCACATGAGAAACAGGTTGTTTCCGTTCTGGGGATTGACTGTGTGGCTCTAGTGGTGGCTTATACAGACCAAAGTATGTAGTTTACAGTCTTAGAGTGTTCGTTTGGGTAATTTCGGCCCGACGAGCAGGGGACCAACGGAGATTCGCTATGACTATGAAGACCACGAAGATCGCGCTCGATGCGCCTAAAGACGTTTTGCTTCCGGCGACTTCCGATGAGGCGCAGCGCTTCGATCGCGTCGGACAGGATCTGGTTGTCACTATGAAAGGCGATCAGCAAATCGTTGTTGAGGATTTCTTCGTGAAAGGACCCGACGGCGAAGTGAGCCGGCTCTTCTTCTCGGACGGGACCTTCGCGAAAATCGATGGCAACACCGATACGGTTGATATCGGCGGTATTGGTGCCGGAATGGACCCGGGTATCATCGCTGCAGCTGGTGCCGGGCTTCTTGGTCTGGCCGCCATCGCCAGCGGCGACGGCGACGGCGATGGTGACGGCGACGGCGATGGTGACGGCGACGGCGACGGCGATGGCGACGGCGATGGTGACGGCGATGGTGACGGCGATGGTGACGGCGACGGCGACGGCGATGGTGACGGCGATGGTGACGGCGACGGCGACGGCGACGGCGATGGTGACGGCGACGGCGACGGCGATGGTGACGGCGACGGCGACGGCGATGGTGACGGCGACGGCGACGGCGATGGTGACGGCGATGGTGACGGCGATGGTGACGGCGACGGCGATGGTGACGGCGACGGCGATGGTGACGGCGATGGTGACGGCGATGGTGATGGCGATGGCCAACTTGGGCTTCTCGACCCGGTAGTCGGTCCGAATGGTCTGCTCGGCAGCGAAGGCATTCTCGCTGGCACCGGACTGGTGGGCGACAATGGTCTTCTTGGTGGCATTACTGGGACGGACGGCTTGCTTCAGAGCGTGGCAGGGAATGATGGCGCTCTTTCCAGCATTACCGGGTCGGATGGCCTACTCGGAAATCTGACCGGCGTGGGCCTGCTTGGGGACGGAACGACGACCCCGACTGCAAGCGATGGCATTCTCGATCCTATCCTAAGCGATGGTGGTTTGCTGGGTGATATCACCGGCGATAACGGCCTCTTGGGTGACGTGACGGGGGCTGGTGGCGTTGTCGGCGATTTGCTCGGCAATGATGGCGCCCTCGCCTCAGTAAGTGGTTTCGACGGTTTGCTCGGAGATCTCACCGGGCAGGGTGTTCAGGGCGGCTCCGCGGCATCGGGTGGCGGTAGCGACGGGCTGCTTAGTGGCGTGACCGATACGGTCGAAGGCGTGCTGAGCGGCGTCACGGACACGGTCGGCGGTCTTCTCGGCGGAGCTGGCGGTTCGGACCTTCTGGGTGGCGTGGCCGATACGGTCGATGGTTTGCTTGGTGGCACGGATGGTTCTGGCGTGCTGAGCGGCGTCACGGACACGGTCGGCGGTCTTCTCGGCGGAGCTGGCGGTTCGGACCTTCTGGGTGGCGTGACCGATACGGTCGATGGTTTGCTTGGTGGCACGGATGGTTCTGGCGTGCTGAGCGGCGTCACGGACACGGTCGGCGGTCTTCTCGGCGGAGCTGGCGGTTCGGACCTTCTGGGTGGCGTGACCGATACGGTCGATGGTTTGCTTGGTGGCACGGATGGTTCTGGCCTGTTGAGCGGCGTCACGGACACGGTCAGTGGCCTAGGTGGCGGCATGCTCGACAGCGGTTCGGGCGACGTCCTCAGCGGTGTGACCGACACGGTCGGTGGCCTGCTCGGCGGCGCGGATACGGGCCTGCTCAACACCGTCACCGATCTGACAGATGGCCTGCTCGGCGACTTGACCGACGGTACCACGGCGTAACGACGCACTCCCTTCCCGGCGATTCATGTTGGTCGCCGGGAGGGCTTCAATTCCGCGACGTTTGTCGCTGGAGTTGCGGCGCTTCACCAAAGCACTATGCAAACATCTTTAAGTATCTTGCGCGCATTGTGTCGCAATACTTTAGTTTGAAATGCATCAAAACTGGTGCTAACGCTTCCGAACGTTTGTCTCAAAGCTGCAGGGTTATCCGATGGCGGTCGAAATCTTCACTATGTCCAATGAGAGCGAAACCCCTCAACGGACATATGGAAATGAGGTCTCGCTCAGAACGCCATCACATATCTATTTCGGGAAGAGTGCCCCGGGAATCGCCTATTACGAGAAAGCAAGTTCCGACCTGCAGATCACTCTGCTGGATGGTCAGGAAGTCACTGTCCGGAACTTTTTCGTCTTGGGACCGGAGGGGGGTTACAGTCGCCTCGACATTACGCCCAATGGACCCACGGAAGTGTCGGGCATGCTGGCACCCGAGCCGCAGATTCCCGACAGCGGAGAGATTCCCCTCGAAAAGACGGTCGATAGTGAGACACCGGGGGCGATGGATCCCTCACATGGCGATTTGACTGCTCCGACGGGTGGCGCGACGGATGACGGTTCCGATACGTCCTTGGCGGATAATGCCGATGGTGGCGGTTGGGATGGCTTCGGTATTCCGAGCGATCAGATGATCTTCGGGCTCGCATCCGCGCCGATTGCGGTCGCTGCTGTCAGCGGTTTCGACAGTGGCGGGGGCTCCGGGGGCAATCATACGGATCCGAAAGACACGGCGGGCCAGGCAGATTCGACGGTCCCGGCCGGTGGTGACCATGCCTCGGATAGCAGTACCCCGACAACGCCGACCGATGCGACGGACCCGAGCGGCAGTACGAGCCCGACAGATGGGACCGGCTCCACCGATGCGACCGGCAGCTCGGGCCCGGTTTCTGAGACCGTGCTTGCGGTCGCAGATTTTCTCGGGCTGGCTCCCTCAGGAGGGGACCTGTCAGGGGGGATGCTTGCTGACAGCTCGGGAAGCACTGATCTTCTGGGCGGTGGTATGAACGCCGCCAGCTCGGCCGGCGACGCCTACCTTCTGGACCTTCTTGACCCGACCGGTGCATGAATATGCGCAGCGCGGTTTTCCAAAGTTCGATCGCGTCGACGATGCGCACCCGTGCCGGACTGATTGCGGCCGGACTCGGTGTATTCCTGTTCATGGCCCCACCAATTCACGCACAGTCCCTGTCGCTGCAGCAGGCGCTCCAGATCGCGACGAACCGGGATGCGTCTGTGGCATCGATGCGTCAGAAGGTGGCGCGCAAGACGACCGACATCAAGACGGCAAAGGATGCACTTAAGCCGTCCTTTCAGTTCGCGGGAGATACCTCTTCCGCTGGTGCGAACATCCCGACCGTGTCCCTGACGCTCAGCCAGGTACTGTTCGACTGGGGCTATGCGCGTAGTAATATCGAGAGTGCTTCACAGGAGCGGGTCAAGGCCGTTACCAAGCTCAAGAGTTCAGTGGAAGACCTCGCATTCGACGTGTCGCAATTGTTCATCGCCGTTGCGATCGACAATCGCAAGCTGCAGAAGACGCAGGATTATCTGACTTTCGCGAGACGGATCGAGGGGGTTTCGCATCGCCGGGTTGCCGGGGGGGTCGCGGACAGTTCCGAGATCGCTCGGGCCCGGTTGGAAGTGGCCCGCGCGGAGGACCAGATCGCTCAACTCGAAGCTGATCGCCAGACCGCGCTGGCGCAGCTCGAATTCTATATCGGACATCCGGTCACGACTCTCAGGACACCGCCTGACCTGCGGGTCACCGATCGCTTCAAGTCAAGTGCAGAGATGATCACCGCGACTATCGAAGCTCCCGATTACCTTTCGGCGCAGGCGGATGTCGCGATCGCACGGGCAAACGTGAAGAAGGCGAAAGCAGCCCGTAAGCCCAAGATCGTGCTGAAGGCCCGGGGTTTGCAAGAACTCAATAATGGGCGTAGCCGGTCGGCATCAATTGGTCTGACCACCTCGCTCGATTTTGACGCCAGCGATCTGAGTGGGCGTGCTACCCAGGCGGCACAACAGGATCTGACCGCGGCGAAATCCTCCCAGCTCGCGGTCGAACGGAAGTTGCAGAACCAGCTGCGCACCTACGTGCAGCAGGTCGCTTCGCTGGCAAAAACCGAAGATGCCCAGTCCCGTCAGCTTCAGCAGGCGCAGAAGGTGCGGCAGAGTTATGAGCAGCAATTCAGTGGCGGCAAGCGCAAGCTCGTTGAGGTGCTAACCTCCGCGCGAGACTTCTACGACGCACAGATCGACCAACTCGATACCTACAATCAAAGGCTTCAGACAGAATACGAGGCAGCTCACTCTATAGGTATGCTTGGCTCCCTTATAATTGCCACAAACAAAAGATAAAAGAATATAAAGCACATACTTTAGGATTGATGGGGGTGCACCATGACGAATGCGCAAAGCCAAGACCCGCTTGTCCTCGGTCTCGTCGAGCTGTGCCGCCTCAATGGGATACAGGCGCATGCGAAACGTCTAACCGACGGTCTCATCAAGCTTGGCCAAGGGCTCAAAGCAGCGGATGCCGCTGTTGCGTTGCGCCGGGTCAACATGAGTTGCCGCATCGCGCGCGTGGCGCTCGACGAGATTCCGCTTTCCTCGCTTCCGGTGCTGCTGTTTCTTGAGGACGGCCAGACGCTGGTCCTTGAGGAACTAGAAGCGGATCAGGCGATTGTCATCGCCCCCGAGAGTGGGGGAGGACGGCTCGAAATCGCGCGCGCAGAGCTGGAAAACCGCTATGCGGGGATGGCCCTCTTCTCGCGACCGGTCGATGTGCTTTCCGACCGGCTGGGTGAGAAGGTACAGGACAAGCATCACTGGATTCTTGGCCCGGTGCTTGGCAATGCCATCCTCTATCGGGATGTGATCCTCGCGGCTCTCGTGGCGAACCTGTTGGCGGTGGGCACCTCGCTGTTCTCGATGCAGGTCTATGACCGCGTGGTACCGAGTGGGGCGTTCGATACACTTTGGATCCTCGCAAGCGGTGTCGGTCTCGCAATCTGCCTCGAATGGGCGTTGCGGGTCATGCGGGCGAAGCTGATCGACGTTTCCGGCCGCGATCTGGATCTTCAGCTTTCGGCGAAGCTGTTCGAGCAGGTCACCAACCTGCGCCTGTCCCATCAGCCGAAATCGACAGGCGTCTTCGCCAACCAGGTCCGTGAATTTGCGACGGTGCGCGAGTTCTTTACCTCGGGGACGGTGGCCGCTGTCAGCGATTTGCCCTTCGTGTTCATCTTTATTGCGATCATTGCCTTCATTGGCGGTCCCGTGGCGCTTGTCACGGTTTTCGGTGCTGTGGCAATCGTTTTTCCAGGTATCGCATTGCAAAAGCGCCTTGCGAAAGCGTCACGTGAAAATGCGCGCGAGGCTTCCGCTCTGAACGGACTTCTTCTGGAGACCGTTTCGAACCTCGAGACGGTCAAAGCTGCGCGCGCGGAGACCCGTTTGCAGCGCGCCTATGGGCAGTTGTCGGAAACCATCGCGGCCTCTTCGATCCGCAACAGGGAACTGACGACGCTGATCTCGCAATTCGTGTCGTCGGTTCAGCAATTCGCTTATGCCGGTGTGGTCATCGTGGGCGTTTACCGGGTCAGTGGCGGGGCGATGACCGTCGGGGCTCTGATTGCTTGCACCTTGCTTTCGGGGCGCGCACTGCGACCGATGGGACAGGTCGCCGGGCTTCTGGCGCGCTGGCAGAACGTGCGCGCCGCGCTTGAAGGGCTCGATGCGATTATGGAGATGCCGACGGAGCGCCCTGTGGAGCGCAGCTTCGTCCGTGCTTCCGAAATTTCGGGAGGTTTCGGTCTCGCCGATCTACAGTTCCGCCACGATCCGGAGGCGCAACCGGTCCTCAATATGGGCAAGATGACGGTTGAGCCGGGGGAGCATATCGCGCTGCTTGGCGGCAACGGTGCGGGCAAGTCGACGTTGCTGCGCGTACTCGCCGGATATCTCGAGCCCCAGTCGGGAAGCCTTCTGCTTGATAACCTCGCGCTGAGCCAGATCGATCCGATCGATCGGCGTCGACAGATCGGGTACCTGCCGCAGAGCGTGGCTCTTTTCCAAGGAACGCTGCGTGACAACCTTCTCCTCGATCACGGTCTGCACAGCGACGAGGATCTGCTTTCGGCGCTCGATGCCGTGGGGCTTGGCGTGTTCGTTCGCCGTCACGTGCGCGGTCTGGATTTGCAGATCCATGGCAATTCTAACGTCTCGGGTGGTCAACGTCAGGCAATCGGGCTGGCACGTGTACTTCTGCAGGATCCACGCGTCGTGCTTCTGGACGAGCCGACCGCCTCCTTTGATCAGAACACGGAGCGTCACGTGATCGAGCATCTCCAGGCATGGTTGAAAGGGCGCACCACGATCATCGCGACGCACCGCAAGGAGCTGCTGTCGTTGGTCGATCGCGCCGTGATCCTCAAGGACGGGAGGATCGCCCATGACGGCACGCTCGGCCAGATTTACGAGATCGCGGCGCGCGGCCAAGCCAATCAGGTGAAGGCAGTGAAATGAGCAGTTCCAGCGCAATCGACCCGAGCTTCATCGACGGTACGCATCGCCGGCAGACCCTGAAAGTCGCGCGCAACACGATCCGGCTCGTGGCGGGCTGCGTGCTCATAGCACTGATCTGGGCTGGCTTTGCCCAGATCGATGAGGTGACACGCGGGGATGGTCGTGTGGTGCCGCTCAGCCGGTTGCAGTCGATCCAGTCACTGGAAGGCGGGATCATCTCGAAGCTAATGGTGCATGAGGGCGATTTGGTGAAGCCGGGACAGATCCTGGTGAAAATGGATCCGACGCAGGCGCGCTCGGACTACCTGCAGACGAAGTCCGAGATGGAAGTGCTTGAGGCAGAGATCGCGCGTCTGCAGGCGGAGGTCCTGGAAAAGCCCGATATCGGGTTCCCGGCGAAAATGTCAGAGATCGAGGCAACCGAAGAGAAGCTGTTCAAGGCTCGGCGCGAGAAGCTCGAGCAATCGCTTAAGGCCATTCGTGATGAAGAGGCGACGATACAGAAACAGATCGATATCACTCAGCCCCTGACCAAGGACCAATCCGTGAGCCAGATCGACCTGCTCAAGCTCGAACAGCAGAAGGCGACGCTAGTGGGCAAGGAAACCGAGACACGTAACAGCTACGTTCAGGACGCCTACAAGGACCTTGCCGATCGCAAGGCGAAACTCGCGTCTCTAAAAGAGGGCATCATCCAGAAGGAAGATCAGTTCAAGCGAACGGATATCCGTTCCCCGGTCGCAGGCCGCGTGAACAACATCAACATCACGACTCTCGGTGGGGTGGTGCAGCCGGGGCAGGCGATCATGGAAGTTACCCCGATCGACGACCAATTGCTGATCGAGACGCGGGTGCGCCCGCGCGACGTGGCCTTCATTGCACCGGGCATGCCTGCGAGCGTCAAGATTACGGCCTACGACTACACGGTCTACGGTGACCTGAAGGGAACGGTGACGCAGATTTCTGAGGATACTGTGCAGGAGAAGACCCAGACCGGCGAGCAGGAATACTACAAGGTCATGGTCAAGACAGACCGCAATTACCTCGAGCGTGGCGACCAGACCTATCCGATCCGACCCGGTATGGTCGCGCAGGTCGACATCAAGAGCGGGCAGCGGTCGGTACTCAGCTACCTAATGCGACCGCTTCTAAGGGCGCAGCTTCGTTGAGACACGTTTTCCCCTATCTTTCGACAGGACGGCTACTGAAAATCATGAACCACAACCTTCGCCAGATGCATCCGCTTTTCCAGTTCAGGTTCTTGCAGGCATCTGGTGATCGATTGGGGCTCATCTGGGGTGTCTTGATCGCCGCATGCCTATTGCTTCTGCTTTTTGTGCCGGCGGCGCAGGCGCAAGATACTTGGGATGGCAAGGGAAGCACTCTGTCGCTCAAGGTGGGAGAGGCGAAGTTTATTCGTCTGCAGCAACCAGCGAAATCCGTCTTCCTATCCAACCCAGCGGTCGCGGATATCGACCTGCAATCGGCGCGCTCGATCTATATCGTGGGGCACAGTCTGGGGACGACCAACCTCTATGTCCTGGGACAGGACGACAAGCCGTTGGTTAAGGGCACAGTTCATGTCGATCTCTACCTCGACCGGATTCAGGCCGCGGTAAGCGCCGCTCTGAAGACTGATACGGTGCATCTCTCAACTGTGGACGGCGCCGTTTTCCTGAACGGAACGGTCGATACCGAAGAAGATGCGAGGAGAGCAGAAGACGTTGTCGGCAAGCTCGCTGGGGACGCCGCGACCGTCGTAAATAATCTGACGCTCACCACTCCGTCGCAGGTGAACCTGCGGGTCACGATCGCCGAAGTGTCTCGCAAAGTTCAGCAGGATCTCGGGATTTCGTTGAGTGGTACGGTCCAGTCCGGACGCCGTTCGATCGGTGCGCCAGGATCGTCAACGAATGGCTATTCTCTCTCTGTTAAACTCAACGGTGGGAACCTTAATCTTTCTCTCAATGCTCTAGCTGAGTCGGGGCTCGCGTCGATCCTATCGGAGCCAAATCTCACGGCGCGCTCGGGGGAAAAGGCGACATTCCTTGCCGGTGGCCGAGTACCGATCCGGATCGGTGCGACGCAAGAAGACACACGGGTCTCGTTCGAGAATATCGGCGTCGAGCTGAATTTCACGCCCACTGTCTTCAAACAGAACCGCATACAGATCCAATTAGACACGAGCGTGCGCCAGATCGATGCAGCAAATTCGACGGCGAACACGCCAGCTTTTACCGAGCGCTCGGCATCTACCACCGTTGAACTGGGCAGCGGCCAGAGCTTTGCTATCGCGGGGATGTTCGGGTCGAACCGCCAGCAGACGCTGAGCGAGTTTCCCGGGCTGGGCAAGATCCCGATCCTCGGCGCGTTGTTCCGATCTTCTTCCTACCAGAAAGGTGAGAGTGAATTGGTCATAATCGTGACGCCCTATGTCGTACGACCGACGGATCGAAAAAATCTCGCAACGCCGCTCGACACGTTGCGTCCCGTCGACAACGGCATCACCCAGATGGCGACGGGTCAGATGGAACGCCCCTTGGTCAAGCTGAACGGTGCGAACGGTCGCAGCGGTGCCACCTTCCTGATGAACCGGTGAACGAGATGAACCTGCGTTTCGCGATGCCATTGTTTCTCTCCGGACTACTGCTCACCGGATGTGCCGCCCCGCCGACGGAGCACACGCTAGACCGGCTGAGCGCCGATGAAGCCACACAGGTCCACAGCTACGCGTTCGTCGATCGCTGTTCAGCCAGCATTGGGAAGGCGGAGCAGAAGAGACTGAGCCGGTTCCTTGTGCGAAACGCCCATCCCGAGAAGGATGTCGTGATCGCCTCAATCCCGCGTGGCTGCAACGCACAGGTCGATCGACAACGCAGCGCAACCTTGCGGAATCTCATCGGGGATACTCACGGCGCGTTGCGAGTGATGCCGTCTGACGCTTCCGACCCGGTTGGATCGCATGGAATCGTCCGGATCGCCCATATAATCGGGATCAACGTTGATCGTAGCGAGTGCAGGGTGAATTCAAATTGTGCCGTCGCCGGCAATCTCGCCGCGATGATCTCGGATCCGCGCGACCTTTTCATGCCCCAGAGCGGTAACCGGTACTGGAAACATCCCTCCGCCATCGATCTGTCCAGCAAGTCCGGGCTGGGAAGCGATACGCCCGCGCTCAACTAGGACGCTCCATGATGTCTGATCATTCATTCATTGGCTCTCTCCAGCGTTTCAAACGGCGTGAAGATGGTGTCGTCACGATCGAGTTCGTGCTGATCTTTCCTTTGATCCTTTTGATGCTGGCGCTGATCGCTTTTGTTAGCTTCGCGATCGCGGCCCAGAGCGAGGTCCAGCAGGTCGCGTTCGAACTTGCGCGGTTCGGAATGGTCCTCGCCGATACTCCCAGTTTTAGCGGCGATATCTGCTCCAAGCTAGATGCCGATTACCTGCCGCGCCTAATCCAGAACTCCGTCACCCTCTCGGCGGCGGATTTCCGGCCGCTCTCGGCATGCCCAAATCAGCCCGACAGCAATGGGGTCTTCACGGTTGCTGTGACATATGACATGGCGGGCAGCTTTGCGGAAACCTTCTCGGAGTTTCTTGGTGTGCGCCTTGGCGAGATCACGCGTCAAGCTGCGGTCATTGTGAATTGAGCGCCAACGGATCAGAGGAGAAGCGCATCCTTTCCCGCGACGAGATGTTCGACGAATTTACGAAAACGGATGTCGCCGAGGCCATTCACGCCGCGTCCGCTCTTGACGGTCAGAACGTCGCCGTCGCGCAGAGTGGTTCGCAGCTGCGCATAGAGAACTTCAACGGAGTCGTCTTGATGCGCCCCCCGAATGCCTGCGGGCAGGGCTTCGAACATCGGCCGCATCAAGAGGCCCCACGAAAAAACGAGATCGGCGCCGCTTTCGAGGACCGCCTTGGACAGAGCACGGTGTTCCTCCGCCTCGGTGGCGCCGACATGGCCGATTTCTCCCAGAACGGCGATCCGCCGGCCGTTTGCGCGCGGCTCGGCCAGTCGAAGCAGTTGCAGACTGGAGCGCATCGAGGCAATTGTCGCGTTGAAGCTGTCATCGATGATCGTCACCTCTCCGCCCTCGCGCAGCTTTGCCGTGACGACTCGGGCACGACCTTTTACCGGTGCGAAATCGGCCATGTCGGAGACCGCCCTGTCCAGATCAAACCCGGCCAGCCCGACCGCCAGAAGGGCTCCCAGCGCGTTGATGATCATATGGTGCCCCGGGACTTGCAGCTTCAGAAGAAAGCGATGTCCGAGGACGCTGACATGGGCCTGCGACCCGCCCAATGTCAGCTCTGCTCTCTCAAGGCGTGCATCGGCTCCTTCGGCTTCGCCAAAACCGAAGACATGAGGCGTCTGGCGTTCTGCCAGGGCTCTTGCAAGTTGGTATTCAGGCAAGTCCGCGTTAATCACGGCGGCGCCGCCGGGCACGAGACCTGTGAAGATGCCCGACTTGTGGCGCAACAACAGCTCTCTGCCACTCGCCTTTTCCAGCATTTCGGGTGTGAACATGTCGAAGTGGGCGACGTCGATCGTCGTCAGGACCGCGATATCGGGCTGGGCGATGCGGGACGATCTGGCGATCCCGTCGAGCGGTTTGCCAAACCCCATCTCGATCACGCCGGCCGCGTTTTCACGCGGCATATAGGCGAGGCTGCGGTGCACTCCAGAAATGTTATTGTTGTTCGCCGCCGATCCGGTCGCGCCACCTTGCAGATCCGTCATATGGCGGATCATTTCCCGTGTCGTGGTTTTGCCCACCGTCCCCGTCACGGCAAAGACTTTTCCCGCGAAGCGCATGCGCGCAATCTGCGCCATGTATTGCAGTCCAGACCAAGTACTGTGCACCAAAAGGACCGGAAGTCCGGGTGGCAGTGTTTCCTTCCGGCTCTGCAAAGTTTGAAGATGAGAAGGTTCAACCATGATGCCGGCGGCCCCTTCGCGGGCAAGCCGCGAGATGTCCCCTGTCGGATCGCGCCGTCCCTTTCCCCAACTGTTCGGGTGAACCAGAACGCAGAAATGATCTGCCATGTTTCCCGTCACATCGTAGGAGACGCACTTGGGTTGCCAATCCGTTGGTGGTGCCACGAGCCACTGTCCACCAGTTGCCTTGGCGATTTCTTCGGAGGTCCAGAGAGGAGAGCGGTTCATCGGATTTCCTTCGTGTCTTTCAGGCTGCGAATTTTGCCACGAGGTTCGGAGAAAATGAAGAGATAAGCATATGATAATAATGTATTTTATTTTTACATGGTCGCTATTTGCCGTGTGTTTTCGGGTGCCTTGTTGGCAGCTTGTGAGAGCCTTGACTGCGGCCACCGAGACGGGAGTAAGGCCGCAATGATCACGCCCCCCAAAGCTGCTTCTGAGACGACGAAAGCAACCTTGGAGGAGGTCGTCTCGACCGTCTTCGGGAAGGGGGCGGACGTGGTGCTTGCAGGGCCGGTATGGTTCGCGTGGCGTGATGGAGGTCGGTTGTTGCGTGCCGGCTGGTTGAAGGCTCCAACATTAGCCGAGGCGATCACGCGCGCTCGCGAGAGTGGGGGCTCTGATGACGCGACCGTCCTGGAGCTATGTCTGACCGAAGATTACCGCCCCGTACCGGCGTCAGCACTTGAGCAGGCTTTTTCCAATGCCGCTCGTGGTCGGGTCGGGATCGAGATACAGCTCGGGACCGCCCTTCACCGCATACCGCCGACTCTAACCATCGCGAGCAATCGCAAGCTTCTGCGTGAAGTCGAGGTTTTCGCGACCACGCTAGGGCTGTCGCTCGAAGAAGTGCGGGCGAAAGCCCGCTTCGCGCGGTTCGGTGCGCGCCAGTTTTTGGTCGATCTGAGGTCCGGAGCGGACTCTGCCGAACTATATCGGGGCAACCAGGTGATCGCGCCCGATGCGGTTGGTCCGGATTTGTTGCAGGGCGTGATCGACGGGATGATAGGTTGGATGCTCTCCAATGTTCGGGCGTCCGGGCGCATGACCTACAAGTATTGGCCCAGCCGGGGGGCGTATTCGAGCGCCGATAACACGATCCGTCAGTTCATGGCTAGCGTCGCCCTCGGTCGCATTGCGCAGCGACTTGGAACGCCGGCGGCGCGCGATGCCTTCCAAAGAAACCTGCAATACAATCTGAAGAGCTATTACACCGAGGTCGACGGACTGGGGGGAATCCTTCTCGACGGGAAGATTAAATTGGGGGCGAATGCGCTCGCGGCGCTCGCCATCCTCGAGGGGCGTCAGTGCCGGCTTCTGCAACCGGACAGCTATAAGCGCGAGTTTGATGGTCTGTGCCGCAGCATCGATCACCTGTGGCAGCCGGATGGAAGCTGGCGCACTTTTCTTCTGCCGGGTGATCGCAATGACAACCAAAATTTCTACCCCGGCGAAGCGCTTCTGTTCTGGGCGACGCTGTATCGGAGGACGCGTGATCCGGGTTTGGCCGCGAAATGTCTCAAGAGTTTCGAGTATTACAGCGCATGGCATCTGGCGCAGCCGAACCCCGCTTTCGTGCCGTGGCACAGCCAGGCCTATGTTATGCTTTACGAAGACATCGGAGAGCCCGCGCTTGCCGATTTCGTTTTCTCCCGGAATGATTGGCTGCTCGAAATGCAGCAGTGGGGCGGCACGCTGGACCCGGATCTTTGGGGGCGGTTCTTTCACCCCAAACGGTCCGATTTCGGTCCGCCACATGCGTCCTCAACCGGCGTTTATATGGAGGGACTGGCTGATGCGTGGCGGCTCGCGGTGCGGCTTGGCGACGTCTTGCGGGCCGATCGGTACGCCAAAACGCTGCGGCGCGGCCTGCGCAGCGTAGCGCAGCTGCAGTTTCGAAACGAGAACGATATGTACTACATCTCGCGCCCCGAACGCGTGAGGGGCGGGCTGCGCACCGAGGTCTACAATAACGAGATTCGCGTCGATAACGTCCAGCACTGCTTAATGGCGCTGCTCAAGTTCGATACAGATCCGCTTTTCCCGTGGCCCGTTCCGGCGGTTCATTGAACGAGTGTGCCCGTGCAGGTGTAGTCGTTGACGATTAGGTCGGCCTGCGCCACCGAAACACCAAGCGCAGAGAGCAAGCCATTCACGAGGTCATCGAGAAATCCAAGATTGGCGAGGATGGAGTTAAGGGCGCTGATGATCCCGTTCACGAGGTCCAAGATCGGTCCCAGCAAGCAGCTCAGCAAGCCGCAGGAGGTCTTCTCGTCTGTTGTGCTCTGTTGTAATTGGACCAGCAGGTCGCTCAACGCGGTGGTGATCGTCGAGAGGTGAAGATTATTCTGGATCGTGATCGCCTTGCCGACCTGGTCCTTGCGTACGCTGATCGTCTGTTCGTCGCCTAGCACTGGGATCGAGGCGCTCTGCTCCAACGATTTCCCGTTGATCAGGTTCAGGAGAGAAGTCGTCAATTTGATCTTGAGCGCCGCCGTTTTTACGTCAAAGGTGGCGAGCGTGTCGTTCCCACTGATGGCGCCGCAGTTCAACGTCTGAGCGGTTGCGGTAGCGCCGCCTCCCTGTAGGTCCAGTCCTACACTGACGATACCGGCCAATTCAGTCTTAACCTTTGCGTGGAGTTGGGCAAGTCGCGCCTCGACTGGGGCACGTCATCGATGAAACCGAGGGCTGTCACGGCAGGGTGGATCGCTGAGACTACGACGTCGACCGCAGCAAGATGGGGAATCTGGAGGCTCAGCGGTACGTTGACGAGATCGACGCCCGAGTTCGATCCATCGACGCTGACAATTGCCGCCAAAAGGTCGAACACGTTGAGTTTGATGTCAGGCAGAACCTGCCCGATCTCGGCTTGCAGCACATTCGGGGAAAGCGCCAGAAGCGAGCCGAGCGAAACCGTGTTGGTTGCGTTGCTACTGACGCCCGTTGGTAGGCCGTTTAGGTCCGTCAGACCGCCGATCAGCGTGTCGAGTGCGATCGGCGCCTTGAGGAGGTCCTCGTAGCTCACCGCGTCCAGACCGATCCGCGAACTTACCAGTCCGAGCAATTGATTGATCCCCACCTCGGTATTCGCGAGCCCGCTGTAGTCGAGGAGCTTGGCGGACACACCGAGGCCCAAGCCATCGTTGAGTAGCGGATCGAGGATGGAGCGCGAAGTGTCGATCCCAAGGAGACGATTGCGCAGTGTGAACGAAATCGCCCCGCGACGCGCCGCCACGCCCGAACGACGGATGACGTAGTTCCCGTTTTGCATCACGGGGGCAAGCAGAAAGGGGGCGAAATTGGAGGGTACGCTGACTTTGACCGCGGTGACGCCGGTCGGGTCGGTCTGGACCGGTGCGGCGGTAAAGGTTCCCGTCTTGCTGTCGAAGCTTCCGAAGGTCACATCTGTCGAGCCGAGCGGGACGTTCCCGTACTTGTCATTCGCGGAAACGACCTCCTGCGCGATGGTGCGGGCTTCCGAGAGGTTTGGAAGATGGCGTGCTGCACTCTGAGCTGCGAGGTCGGCTTGCGATTGTACGTAGCGCTTTTGGGCATTGATCATCGAGATATCGGTGGCGAACCCGCCGACAAGAAGCATCGCGGGGATCAGCAGGAGCCAGAGGATCGTAATCGAACCTCGCTCGGAATAAACAAAAGAGCGCAAACCGTCCCCCTCTGCGAGATGAACTGCGGCGTACGCCACAAGACTTTAGTTCATATCTTTCGTCATTCGCTTTCCATAACTATGCGATATTATCAAAATGTGTCGCGATCTAGGTCTGAAGATATTTTTTAGATACAAAATGATGTTCAGGCGTTGACGGTCCGGGGAGGACCCTTAGGGTCGCGTGATCCATAAACCCTGCGCGACTCACCACAAGAGGCAAGAGCTTGAGCCTGAAGCACCTGCAATCCCGTACCCTACTATCTATTATCGCATTTTCGTCGGTTGCCTCTGTCGCAATCGGTCTGACCCAGGCGAATGCCCGGAGCTTCAAGTCGGTGGAGGTTGAGGGAAACAAGCTCATCGCCAGCCAAGACATCCTGGCGGCATGCGATCTCAAGAGCGGGGTCGATTATAGTCCGGAGGACCTCGACGCGCGCGCAGATTGCCTTCGTTCGAGTGGTGTCTTCAACAGCGTCAAGCTGCGCTCTCAGAACGACGCACTGGTCGTCGACGTCAAAGAGGTCGAAATGCGTCCCGGGCATATCGATCTTTCCGTGGCCTACGATACTCAGGACAAAGTCGTCGGTTCTTTGTATTTTGAGCGGTACAACCTGTTTCCGAACACGTTCGGTTCTCTCGAGATGAACCTCGGCAAGGAGATGCAGTCACTGCGCAGCTCGCTCTATTACTCGGGATTGGGCGATGGGAAGCCAGGCGTCGGGATGGATGCTCTCTTCAGCCGTAGTGATTACGACGATCAGGGCTACGCGTCCCGTCGCGCTCAAATCGAAGGATATCTCGCGCAGGATTTGGGCGAGGCGGGGCGTCTTGAGTACGGGCTCGGGTATCGTTCCCTTAAGATGCGCGACACCTCGGACGGTTCGAGTACGTTGTTCCAGCAGGAGGAAAGCTCGACCAGTGCTCCCTACCTGCGGTTCAGCTACAAACTCGCGAGCGCATCAGAAAAGGGCGCGTCCGGCTCGGCGGGATACCAGGTGGGGATCGATCAGTATTTCTGGGGGCTTGGCGATATCGATACGGTTTCTGAGACGCGCCTGAATGCGAAGGCACGGCTCCCGCTAGGCGCCAAGACCGATCTCTTGCTCGGTTTCCAAGGCGGGGTCGCCAAGGGACTGGGGGGCGATAACACCCGCGCTGTGGATCGCTTCCAGCTCGGCGGCGTGTCCTTCCGCGGCTTCGCGCCACGTGGGCTCGGTCCCAAGGATGCTGATTATTTCACGGGGGGCAACAAGTTCGCAGTGGCATCGATCGAGCTGCAGCATGACCTCGGAACCGTGTTCGACACGCCGATGCGGGGTGGAGCATTCATCGATGTGGGGTCGCTCTGGTCACTTGACGATACGCAGGGCGGAGCGATCGACGATTCCTTCAAATTGCGCAGTTCCATCGGCCTGAGCGTAACCTTCGATATTCAGGGCGCGCCGGTCTCTCTTTACGTCGCCAAAGCGATGGACAAGGCGCCCGGTGATGACACGCAAAGTTTCGGCTTGAGTGTTGCGGCCCGCTTCTGAGCCTGACGCATCGGAGGGCTTGGCGCTCGGCGCGCCCCTTTCCAAGCGAACGACAGCGTTGAGCATCGACTCGTGATGGTCGGCTCCCACAGCGCATGGCTTGAGTATTGGTTGCTCAACACGAGGCGACTTACGTCCTCGAGGGGCTTCTCGCTCCGGAATCCATAAAATGGCTCTGCGAAGTCGGAGCGTTGAAGCTGATTTCACCGCGCGCTGATCGTAACGGCCCGGTTGGCACCGCCTGCCAGATTCCGGCGTGAGGCCCTAAGACACGTGCATAACGACGTCGCAAACGACGTCTCTTATGCGCGGAGGGGCTATGCGGGGCGAGGTTTTGGGTATTGAGCGCCGCCGGCGTTGGGACGACGAGATGAAGCTGGCGATCGTGAGCGCGGTGGGGATCGACGGCGCGACGGTGACCCAGGTTGCGCAACGGCACGAGGTGACGCGTCAGCAGATTTACGCGTGGCGTCACGAGCTGAAGCGGAAGGGGTTGTGGTCACCCGAGACGGGCGTGCTGTTCCTGCCCGCCGGCATGGTGCCCGCGATGGACCTGACGGTGGTTGAGGATCGAACCACAGCTACCACTCCCGTAGTCTGGGTTGAGTTGCGGCTTGTGAAGGGCCGCGTGCTCCGGTTCGAGAGCAACATCGACGATGCAGCGCTGTCCCGCTTGGTTCGCGCGGTGGATGCCGCATGATCGGGCCGGGGACCGGGGTGCGGGTGTATCTGGCCTGCGGGACGACGGATATGCGCAAGGGGATCGGTGGGTTGGCGGCGCTGGCGCAAGACGTGCTGCGCCAGAAGCCGACCGGCGGTGCAGTCTTTGCCTTCCGGGGCCGCAAGGGGGATCGGCTGAAGCTGCTTTACTGGGACGGCCAGGGGTTCTGTCTTTACTACAAGGTCCTCGAGCGTGGGCGCTTTCCCTGGCCGAACACCAGCTCGGGGGCGGTGCGACTGACCTCGGCGCAGCTGGCGATGTTGTGGGAAGGGATTGATTGGCGGCGGCCAGATTGGGGCGCTCCACCGGCCCGTGTCGGGTGATTTATCTACCTGAAACACCTTGTTTTTATAGCGCTTCCTGATGGGGTGTGTTAGATGGTGGCATGTCAAGCGATGCGCCCATCCTCCCCGAAGATCCCGCTGTTCTGAAAGCGATGATCGCCGCCTTGCAGGCGGAAAACGCCAGGATGTCGGCGACGATCCGGGCGCATGACCAGCTGATCCAGACGCTGCGGCTGCGCATCGCGAAGCTCAAGAAGCAGGCCTTCGGCAAGTCCTCGGAGAAGATTGAGCGCGAGATCGAACAGCTGGAACTGGCGCTTGAGGATCTGTTGATTGCCAGCGCCGAAAGCGCCACCATCCCGACGGACGAAGACGAGGCGGATCCTGCCCCTGAGGCGAAGACCGGCGATGTGGACAAACACAAGCCCCGCCGTCGTCCCCGCGTCTCGGAGGCTACCCGCGGGAGCGGCGCGAGCTCGACCCCGGCAGCTGCTGCCCGGATTGCGGTGGCGACCTGCGGCTCGTTGGCGAAGACATGAGCGAGATGCTCGACCTGGTTGCGGCACAGCTGAAGGTCCTGCAGATCGCGCGGCTGAAGAAGTCCTGCCGCCGCTGTGAGAAGATGGTGCAGACACCGGCGCCCAGCCGTCCGATCCCCGGTAGCATGGCGAGCGCGGCGCTCTTGGCCTGGATCCTCGTCTCCAAGTTCGATGACCATCTTCCCTTGTATCGCCTGAACGAGATCTTCGCCCGCATGGGGGCCGACATCCCGGACAGCACGCTGGTCGACTGGTGTGGGCGCGCCATGAAGGTGCTGGCGCCGCTGGTCGAACGGATCGAAGCCGATGTGATGGCCAGCGACCTGCTGCATGCGGACGACACCCCGATCCGGGTGCTGGACCGGTCCCTCAAGGACCGCGGCCTCGGCAAGGGGGTGAAGCAGGGCCGGATCTGGGCCTATGTCCGCGATCCACGACCTTGGGCCGGAACCGCGCCACCCGGGGCGGTCTACCGCTTCGCCCCGGACTGGAAGCAGGAACACGTGCATGGGCATCTCGCCCAGACCCGCGGCATCCTGCAGGCCGATGGCTACAAGGGCTACAACAAGCTTTACGAACCCGATCCCGATGGCACGCCCCGCCTGCAGGAGGCGTCCTGCTGGGCGCATCTGCGGCGTGACTTTCATGACGAATGGGGCAAGACGAAATCCGCCATCGCGCGCGAGGCACTCGACCGCATCGGCGCGCTCTACGACATCGAGCGCGAGATCAACGGGCAGCCCGCCGAGATCCGCCTTGCCGCGCGGCAGACGCACAGCGCCCCGAAGGTCGAGGCCTTCTTCGCCTGGTCCGAAAGCCAGCTCACGCGGATCCCCGGCAAGGGGGACCTCGCGCGCGCGTTCCGTTATGGGCTGGCCCGCCGGGCCTCGTTCAGCCTCTTCCTCAGCGATGGCCGCGTTGCCATCGATAACAATCCAGCCGAGCGCGCCCTGCGTCCGATCGGCATCGGTCGGAAGAACTGGCTCTTTGCAGGCGCCGACACCGGCGGCGAAACGCTGGCCCGCGCCATGACGATCATCGAGACCGCAAAGCTGAACGGCCTCGATCCGCAGGCCTACCTCGCCGACGTGCTCGACCGCATCAACGATCACAAGATCAACCGGCTCGACGAGCTACTCCCATGGAACTGGAAACCGGTCGCCGCCGCTCAGGCCGAGGCCGCCTGATGGCGACCGTCACCCATGTCTGCACGATCGACTATGTCGCGAAGATACTCGGCGAAGACCGCGAGTTGCTTGAAGCCATCGTCTCCAACGACGACAATCTGACCTACGGTGACATCATCAGCGTCTATACCAGTTCGGAAGAGGCCATTACGGCCCTCACAGACCGCGGCATCGAAGAACTCCGAGACATGCTCACTGCCGCGCGCATCAC
>NZ_CP053562.1:4110000-4267812 GCF_002085925.2 Thioclava electrotropha | reverse complement strand
TCCGCGGTGATCGCCGAATCGCTTCGGGGTGATCACGAGAACGCCGCTGAGTGGAGTTGGTTCGACCTGCATTCGCCCTGCCTTCATTGCTTCGGGAAAGTTGTGCCAAAGCACGGCCCGAAAGGCCAGCGACATCGCTGTAAGCCAAGAAATCAGGGGAAATCGGGAAAATGGTCGGAGCGAGAGGATTCGAACCTCCGACCCCCTGCTCCCGAAGCAGGTGCGCTACCAGGCTGCGCTACGCTCCGACCGTGGGCGGGGAATTAGCCGCTTGTGCAGGGTTTTGCAAGGGGGTCTGAGTCAGCTTCTTGAATTGCGTGCACGAAGGCCCAAAACGCGACCCAGAAGCGACGATCGCGGGGCGGTGACGGTTTCCGACCGGCCCCTTGTGCGCAGCACCGGCTGGTTCTCGGAGACACGCGTCTCGCGGATGACGATGTAGATGCCGGACAGGATCACCACGCCCGCGCCGACAAGCGTCGGGATGTCCACGCTCTCGTGGAAGATGATCCAGCCGTAGAAGACCGCCCAGAGGATCTGCGAATATTGCATCGGCGCGACGATGGCGGCCTCGCCCGCGCGATAGGCGAGGATTTGCAGGAAGGAGGCGGTCAGGCCGAAGATCGCGATCACCGCCATGAGGCCGAGATCGCCGATCTGCAGCGGCTGCCAGACGAAGGGCAGAAGGATCGCCATGACGATCACGTTGCCCAGAAGCGGCGAGAGCAGCAGCACAACGGAGCGCTCCTCCGAGCCGATCTTGCGCACGATCACCGAGGCCAGAGAACCGGTGACCGCCGCCGTCATCGCCGCGAAATGGCCGGGTGCGAGATCCGCCTGACCGGGGCGCACCACGATCACCACGCCGATCAGGCCTAGGATGACAGCGGCCCAGCGGTGAATACCGACCTTCTCGCCCAAGATCGGGATCGAGAAGACGGTAACCAAGAGCGGCATCGCGAAGAGGAGCGGATAGACCTGCGCGAGCGGCAGGGTCGAGAAGGCGTAGAATGCGCAGAGCCCGGTGACGACGGTAGTAAAGACCCGACCGACGACCCAGCCGGGATGAACCGGGCGCAAGCTTCCCCCGCGCTTGTCGTTCAGCAGGATCACCGAGAGCAGGGGGAAAGACAGGAGCGCCGCGAAGAACACGATCTGAACCGGCGAATAGGTCTGGCCCAGATGTTTGATGATGACGTCATGCGTGGCGAAAATCGCCATCGAGGTCAGGCCGAGGGACGCACCGCGTGCGTTTGATTTTCCGCCGAAATCGGGCATGGGAGGCTCCCGGTGTTATCGCTCACATCTTGAGCGGATGTTCGGGAGTTGCAAGGCCGCGGCATGAAAAAGGCGCGAGCTTGCGCCCGCGCTTTTCACAAAACTTGTCTCGTGGATCAGAGCGAGGCGTCGAGCGCTTCGATGATCTTGTCGCCCATCTCCGAGGTCGAGACCGGGGTGCCGCCTTCGGGGCCCATCAGGTCCGCGGTGCGCACGCCATCGGCCAGCACTTTCTCGATCGCGGTTTCCAGACGGGTCGCCTCGTCGCCCTGATCGAAGCTGTAGCGCAACGCCATTGCGAAGCTGAGGATACAGGCGATCGGGTTGGCCTTGCCCTGCCCCGCAATGTCGGGGGCCGAACCGTGGACGGGCTCGTACATCGCTTTCGGGCGACCGTTCGCCATCGGCGCGCCGAGGCTTGCCGAGGGCAGCATCCCGAGCGAACCGGTTAGCATCGCCGCGCAATCGGACAGGATGTCGCCGAACAGGTTGTCGGTGACGATCACGTCGAACTGCTTGGGCGCGCGCACGAGCTGCATCGCGCCGTTATCGGCATACATGTGGCTCAGTTCGACTTCGGGGTATTCCTCGCCGACGCGGGTCACGACCTCGCGCCAGAGGATGCCCGACTCCATCACGTTGGCTTTCTCCATCGAGCAGAGCTTCTTGTTGCGCTTCATCGCCAGCTCGAACGCAGCGCGGGCGGCGCGCTCGATTTCGGACTCTGTGTAGCGCTGGGTGTTGATGCCCACACGCTCGTTACCTTCCTCGAAGATGCCGCGCGGCTCGCCGAAATAGACGCCCGAGGTCAGTTCGCGCACGATCATGATGTCGAGGCCTGCAACCACGTCCTTCTTCAGCGAGGAGAAATCTGCCAGCGCATCGAAGCATTGCGCGGGGCGCAGGTTCGCAAACAGGTCCATCTCCTTGCGCAGGCGCAGCAGACCGCGCTCGGGCTTCACAGAGAAGTCGAGCACGTCGTATTTCGGACCGCCCACTGCGCCGAGCAGAACCGCGTCCACTTCCTGCGCCTTCGCCATCGTCTCATCGGCCAGCGGAACGCCGTGCTTGTCATAGGCCGCACCGCCGACGAGGTCTTCGCTGACATCGAAGGCGAGATCGCGCTTGGCACCGTACCAGTCGATGACTTTGCGAACCTCGGCCATGACTTCGGGGCCGATCCCGTCGCCGGGCAGGATGAGGATGGAGGGGTTGGACATGAGGATAATCTCCCAAGAAAACAGGGTCTCGAAGGGCGTATCCCCTGCCCGTCCCTTGGTCAAGCGGCACAGGTCGCGAAACCGTGTCTGGACGATCGGCAAGCGGTTGCCGAGGCTTCGGCGGGCTTTTGCGGATCGAGTGGTTGGCGAGTGGCCCCCGCACGCGTATGAGCGCATGCTAGAGTTTAGAGCAGGCAGACGACACATGAGGGCGAAATGAATCGCAGGGTACTGATCCTGGGAATGGGCGGTTTGTTCGGATCTGCTGCGGCACGGTCCTTCAGGGCCGCTGGCTGGGACGTCGATCGCTATCGCCGGGGCACCGACATGGCTATCGCAGCGCGCGGCGCGCGGTGGATCGTGAATGCGATGAACCCGCCGAATTACCACGACTGGGCGAACCAGATCCCCCAGATCACCAAGCAGGTTCTGGCCGCCTCGCGCGACAGCGGGGCATCGGTGATGGTGCCGGGCAATGTCTATGTCTACGGGCGCGAGCCGTCTCCGTGGAGCGCATCGACCCCGCATCACGCCTGCACCCGCAAGGGCAAGATCCGCGCCGAGATGGAGGCGCGCTACCGCGCCCATGCCGAAGAGGGCCGTTCGGTCGTGATCCTGCGCGGCGGAGATTTCCTGAATGCCGAGTCACCCGACACGCTGATGAACCGGGTGATGCTGAAGGATTTGCGCAAGGGTAAGATCACCGCGCTCGGCAAGCCCGATGCACAGCGCGTCTATGCCGATCTCGAGGATATGACCCGGATCGCCGTGCAACTGGCCGAGACCGAAGATCACACGCCCGGGCTGCTCGATCTCGGGTTCCCCGGCACCCGGTTCTCCGCACGTGAACTGGCCGAGGAATTCTCGAGTCAGATGGGGCGCGACATCTCGATCAAGAAATTCCCGTGGACGGCGCTGCTGCTTGCCTCGCCCGCATGGGAGCTGGCACGCGAGCTGCGCGAAATGCGCTACCTGTTCGACATGAGCCACGAGATCGACGGCACCGATTTCCACGCGCGCTTCCCGGAATTCACGCCGAAGACGCTGCAGCGGGTGGTGTTCGAACATCTCTATATCCGAGGCCTCAAGGTCGTACCCGATCAGGGCAATGCGATGTCGAGCCACACCATCTTGTGACGCGAGGCGGCTGCGGCCGCCTCCGCCAGGGGCGCGCCCGGCTTCGGCCAGACGACGCCCGCCGCCTCTACTTGCAAATCGGTCGACGGCAGAACGTAATCGAGCCGCAGATTGCCCGGTCCGTCGTAATCGGCGGTATCGAGGCCCGGATCGCCTTCATGCATGGGATCGGCGGCCAACCTCGCGCCATCGCTGCGCGGCTGCGGGTCTTGCAGATTCGGGCCGTTCAGCAGCAGATCGAGCGCATCACGCCGCCCCTCCCCGTCCTTCGGATCGAGATTGGCGTCGCCTAGCAGGATCACCGGCGCTTCGGGCGGCAGCGCGTCGAGTTCCCCATCCAGATACCGGAGCCAGAAGGCGATCTCGTCACGATTGCGGCGCCCGTTGCGATCCTCGGGTCCGTCGAAAACCGGTGGCGTCGCGGCGAAGGCCAAAAGATGCAGCGGCTCGCCCGAAGGCAGTTGGAGCGGCACATCCCAATGCGCGGTCGAGCTGAGACGCTGCACTGCCAGCGCTTCGGGTGAAAAATCCGCCCCTGCGCTTTGCCCGTCGGGTAGGTCCTTCCACAGCATCGCGGAGAATTCGCGCGCGCGGTCGACCTCAATCGGGTAGCGCGACAGTAGCGCCAGACCGCCCTGCCCCGGAAACCGTCCGTAACCTTGGGCATCGCGCGCTTCACCAAGCTTGCCGTTGCCATCGAGATCGGCCCCGCTCGGCCAGCCGCTATTGGGACGCGGCGCGAAGAGATGCGGATAGGGCTGCGCAAAAGTCTCATTCAGCGCGGCCAGCGCCTGCCCGTCATAGTCCCAGTCGATCCCGGTCAGCAAAAGCACATCCGGCGCGATCGCATCGACGATGCTGGACACAGCCGCGACCTGCGCTGTGTCGTTGCGGATATCTTTCAGCAAAAGCCCCGGACCCCGGCGAGACAACCCGGCATCCCATGTCGCCACGCGCAGGCTCTCTGCCGCGGCAGGCAGCGCCAGAAACGCCGCGATCAGGCCGGCAAGTAGTCGCTCGCCCCGGAAGCGAGACGCTTGTTTTCGATCATTTGCGCCACCCGCGCCAGCGCGATGCCGCGCATGAACAGGCTTGCGGGAAGGAAGGCCCATGCCGTCACCATCCAGATCATCGTATGGGGCACTTCGAGCGTCACGATCACGAAACTGACCGAGACGAGTTTGAGCACCGCCGGAATAAGGAAGGGCAAAAGGAAGCCCAGCGCAATGTTGAACCAGGAATCGCGGCGCAGACGCTCGACTACGTCGCCGCCTGCGGTCGGGTCGAAGGTGGGCAGATTGACCCAGACGTTGAATTTCGTATGCGCCTGCGGCCAGCCCATGATCCGCATGACGATGACGAAATAGCCAAGGGTCAGCAGCGAGATCAGGTAGGCCATCCCCGCAGCGGTGCGCACCAGCGCGACCTGATGCAGTGAGGCATCCGCCGGCAGCGCGAGTTGCAGCAGGCGAACGGGGCTGTAAGGCACGTCGATGGAGCTGGCGACGGTCGTGCCCAGAACCTCGATCAGCCGGGTCAGCGTCGAGGCATGATACTGCGACTGCACCGCCAGCGAGAGCAGCAGAACCGTCAGGAACAGCGACATGAAGCGGATGCGGTTGAAGGGCGGCGCATCGCGAAACTCGATCAAGCCGGGATAAACGGAAGCATATTCGAAAAGGGTCAGCGCGAAACCGAACAGCGCCATAAGCGCCACGATCTGTGCGGTGTCACTACTTGTATCAGGCAGAATGAGCGCGGGGGTGCAGATCACCACCGCGACGAGGATCGCGCGAACAAGCGCCCCTGAGAGACGTGAGAACACAGTTACCCTACCCTTCCCTGCGGTCGGATGCGGTACATTGCCGATCCTTTTACCCGCAAGACGCGCGCCGACTGTGACGCGCTGCCTCAAACTTGCCATGATTTTGCCCAAGTTCCCGATCCAAGCAAATAGTGTTTTCAGACTCTGTGCCGCATTAAGGCATTTTCTTGGAAGACCTGGTGCGACATTGCATCAACAAAGGTGCAAAAATGTGGCAACCTAGGAGGCGAAACCATATTTTGTGGATCAAGGGGTTAGCGCCTCAAAAACCCTCAGGAGTCGCGATTGGCAAAGCCAAGTGCGGCAAGCCCGACACCATCCGCCAGCAACTGGATTCCTAGCAATAGTCCAAGGATTTGCGTCGCTATCTGATCGAATGCGGAGAAGATCAGCACGCCGATCAGGATCGAAACCGCGCCCGACAGGACCAGCATCCACCGCAGGCGCGGCCCGGCAAGGCGCAGACCGAGGAGCAAGCGCAGCGCGCCCATCAGCAGGAAGAGAACACCGACCACCGCCGCGAGCGACACCGTGCCGGACATCGGATCGGCCATCAGCCAGACGCCGACGACGATGTTGAGAAGTGCGATCAGCGCATGCCACGCCCGATGCGCCCCGTCGCGGTCGTTGAAGGCGAGCCACGCCTGCACGACCCCGGCGATCAGGAACAGGATGCCGACGAAGGTGGTCAGGGCCAGCGAGGTCGCGAAGGGATTCGTGATGGCCGCAACGCCGAGAACGATCAGCACGAGGCCGGTCACCAGAAACAGGGTCGAAACGCGCATCGCATCATCCTCTCGATCTACGTCAAATGATGAACCCTACCACGAGCGCCGGGTTCCCGCGCCCCCCTCTCATGTAAAAAGCCGCCCCGGTCGGAGCGGCTTTTCATTTCGCTATGGCGTCGTGGGTTACACCCAGGGACGCGCTTGATGCATCTGCATCTCGAACGTGTCGATGGCCGCGGCCTTCTCCAGCGTCAGGCCGATATCGTCGAGACCTTCGAGCAGGCAGTGCTTCTTGAAGGCGTCGACGTCGAACTTGATCGTCTCGCCTTCCGAGGTCGTGATCTCCTGGTTCTCGAGATCGACGGTCATCCGCGCGTTCGAGCCCTTTTCGGCATCCTTCATCAGCATGTCGACCTGCTCCTGCGGAAGCACGATCGGCAGCATCCCGTTCTTGAACGAGTTGTTGTAGAAGATGTCGGCGAAGGAGGTCGAAACGATCACCTTGATGCCGAAGTCGGCGAGCGCCCACGGGGCGTGCTCACGCGAGGAGCCACAGCCGAAGTTATCGCCCGCGATCAGGATCTGCGCTTCGCGATATTGCGGCTTGTTGAGCACGAAGTCCGGGTTCTCGTTGCCCTGACGATCGTAGCGCATCTCGTCGAACGCATGCACGCCGAGCCCGGTGCGCTTGATCGTCTTCAGGAAGCCCTTGGGGATGATCATATCGGTGTCGATATTGACCAGCGGCATGGGGGCGGCGATCCCGGTAACTTTTTCGAACTTTTCCATTCTCGTCGCTCCTTACGCGTCTTCCAGTTCCATCAGCTTGCGCACATCGGTCAGATGACCGGTGACAGCAGCTGCGGCGGCCATGGCCGGGCTCATCAGATGGGTGCGGCCCTTGTAGCCCTGACGCCCTTCGAAGTTCCGGTTCGAGGTCGATGCGCAACGCTCGCCCTCGGCCAGCTGGTCGGGGTTCATCGCGAGACACATCGAGCAGCCCGCCATGCGCCATTCGAAACCGGCATCGAGGAAGATCTTGTCCAGACCTTCTTCCTCCGCCTGAGCCCGCACGAGACCCGAGCCCGGCACGACCATCGCGCGGACGCCATCGGCCAGCTTGCGGCCTTTGACGACTTCGGCGGCGGCGCGCAGATCCTCGATCCGGCCGTTGGTGCAGGACCCGATGAAGACCACGTCGATCTTGATGTCGGTCAGCTTGGTGCCAGCTTCGAGGCCCATGTAGTCGAGCGCACGCTTGGCCGCTTCGACCTTGCCGCCTTTGAAGTCTTCCGGCGCGGGGACAGAGCCCGAGATCGGCAGCACGTCCTCGGGCGAGGTGCCCCAGGTCACGACGGGTTCGATCTCTTCGGCCTTGATGGTGACGACCTTGTCGAAATGCGCGCCTTCATCGGTGTAGAGCTGCTTCCACCAATGCAGAGCCGCTTCCCATTGCGCGCCTTTCGGAGCATGGGCCCGGCCTTTGACATACTCGAACGTCTTCTCGTCCGGGGCGATCAGGCCTGCGCGCGCGCCGCCTTCGATCGCCATATTGCAGACGGTCATGCGGCCTTCCATCGACAGATCGCGGATCGCTTCGCCGCAATATTCGATGACATGGCCGGTGCCGCCGGCGGTGCCGGTCGCGCCGATGACCGACAGCGTGATGTCCTTGGCGGTGACGCCCGGACGCAGCTTGCCGGTGATCTCGACCTTCATGTTCTTCGACTTCGACTGGATCAGCGTCTGGGTGGCCAGAACGTGCTCCACTTCCGAAGTGCCGATGCCGTGGGCGAGCGCGCCGAACGCGCCATGGGTCGCGGTGTGGCTATCGCCGCAGACGACGGTCATGCCCGGCAGGGTCCAGCCCTGTTCGGGGCCGACGATGTGGACGATGCCCTGACGCACGTCGGAGACCGGGTAATAGTTCACCCCGAAATCCTTGGCGTTCTTGTCGAGCGCGTCGACCTGAATCCGGCTTTCCTCGTTCTCGATCCCCTTGGCGCGGTCGAGCGTGGTCGGCACGTTGTGATCCGGAACGGCGATGGTTTTCTCCGGCGCGCGCACCTTGCGGCCCGCGATGCGCAGCCCTTCGAAGGCTTGCGGCGAGGTCACTTCGTGGACGAGGTGACGGTCGATATAGAGCAGGCTGGTGCCGTCTTCGTCTTCGGACACGACATGCGCGTCCCAGATCTTGTCATAGAGGGTCTTCGGAGCAGACATGGCTCTCACTTTCTTTGGATGGCTGGCCTAAAAACGGCCGTTTGTCAGACATGGGACAGCAGGCGCAGATATGCGCCCGCAGGCGCGGAGCATCAAAGTCGTGCCAGCACCGAGCGGCTTTCGCCGTAGAAGCGCTCGCGAAGGCGGGCGCGGTCATCCATGTCGAAAACGAGTGTCATGGGGCGCTAAATACGGCGAATCCGTCTCTGAGGCAATCGAAGAGTCCGTGTTTGGACTGATCGCAAAACCGGGCTAACGTCATTTTCATGGATTTCGCGAATGGGGACATCGTCAAGATATTGGCTTCGATCTGGGCCCAGATCGAAATCTTCCTCAATTCGATCGTGCTGCCCTCGCGGCTTTGGCAGTTCGGGATCATCGCGGCATGTTTCGCGCTGGCCCATCTCGGGCGGATCTGGCTTGCCCCGAAAGTCGATGACTGGGGACGTCGGCGCGAGCTTTCGACCCGCCAGCTTCGGCTGCTGATCCTGTTCCGGCAACGTTTGCGCGGCTTCCTCTTCGTTCTTCTCGCCTGGGCGTCGGTCTTCGTGCTCGAGGCGACCAAAGGCTTTTATTCCTGGCGCTTCCTCGTGGTGCTGGTGGCAACGCTGGTCACGGCATGGCTGGTCGTGGGCCTCGTCGCGCGACTGATCCGCAACGCGCTTCTGCGCCGCATCGTGCGCTGGGGCGCGTGGATCTGGGTGACGCTTTATTACCTCGGGCTGTGGGACGAGACCGTGCGGCTTCTGAACGGGACGGCGGTCGAATTCGGGGATTTCCGGATTACGGCCTACGGCGTTCTCAAAGCGCTGGTGCTGACGACGATCCTGCTGTCGGTCGCGCGGATCATCTCGGGGCAGACCTCGGTGCGGCTGCGCACCAACGAGGATATCAGCCCCTCAATGTCGGAGCTGGTCATCAAGGTGATGCAGGTCGTGCTCTATGGCGCGGCGCTGTTCATCGGGATCAAAGCGGTGGGCTTCGACCTGACCGGGCTTGCCGTTCTGTCCGGTGCGATCGGCGTGGGCCTCGGCTTCGGTCTGCAGAAAGTCGTGTCGAACCTCGTCTCGGGCGTGATCATCCTGCTGGATAAGTCGATCAAGCCCGGCGACGTGATCAGCCTTGGCGAGACCTTCGGCTGGATCAATTCGCTGGGCGCGCGCTACGTCTCGGTCGTTACGCGCGACGGCAAGGAGTACTTGATCCCGAACGAGGACCTGATCACCGGGCAGGTCGTCAACTGGTCCCATTCCAATGAATTCGTGCGTATCGACCTGCCCTTCGGCACCTCCTATCACGACGACCCGCACGTGGTGCGCAAGCTGGCGGTAGAGGCCGCGCAATCGGTGACCCGCGTTTTGAAGAACCGACCGACCGTGTGTCACGTGACCGGGTTCGGGGACAGTTCGGTCGATTATCTTCTGCGGTTCTGGATCACGGACCCCGTCGAAGGGCTGACGAACGTGCGCGGGCAGGTCTTTCTCGCACTATGGGATACGTTCAAGGCGAACGGCATTTCGATCCCGTTCCCGCAGCGCGAAGTGCGTTTGCTCGAAGGTTCGCAACTGGACTTGCAACCCGGGCCGGAAACGCATAGCGAAAATTCGCCGCATGAAAATTGAAATTGAACCTTCGGGATGCTATTTTCGGAGGACGTCCAGCGCCGGGGCCATTTCGGTGCGTAACATCTGGAGGACCATGTCCTGTCTCATCTTTCCATCGTGCCGAGTGATGCCGGCACAAAGGCAGCGGCCATGAATACACGGGCCGTCAATGCCGAAGCGACGAGCGAAGAAATCCTCGCGCGCGTCATTTCTTCCCTCGAAGACGACAAGGCCGAAGATATCGTGACCATCGACCTGCGCGGTCGGTCCTCGATCGGTGACTATATGGTTGTCTGTTCCGGGCGCAGTACGCGTCAGGTCAGCGCCATCGCCGAGAACCTGACCGAGCGGCTGAAGCACGAATTCGACCGGGCTTGCAAAGTTGAGGGCAAGGATCAGGGCGACTGGGTGCTGATCGACAGCTCCGACGTCATCGTTCACGTCTTCCGCCCGGAAGTGCGCGAGTTTTATCAGCTGGAAAAGATGTGGATGCCTGCGGGCGCCCCCGTCTGAGTTCGGCTGCATGAAGATCACGATCTGCGCGGTGGGCCGCTTGCGCAAGGGGCCCGAACGCGAGTTGATCGACGCCTACCTGAAACGCTTCGAGAAATCCGGGCGCGCCTTCGGGCTCGGCCCGGCTTCCGTCGTTGAAGTCGAAGACAAGAAGGGCCTGGGGCAGGGCGCGGAGGCAGACCTGCTGAGCCGCGCCATTCCCGACGGATCGGTGATCGTCACGCTCGACGAGCGCGGCAGCCTGATCTCATCGCCCGAATTTGCCACGAAGCTGCAAGGCTGGCGCGATCAGGCGCGCGATGTAGCTTTCGTGATCGGCGGCGCAGATGGGATCGATCCGTCCCTGCGCAGCCGCGCCGAGTTCTCGATCTCCTTCGGCAAGATGGTCTGGCCGCATATGCTGGCCCGCGTCATGCTGACCGAACAGATCTACCGCGCCGGCCAGATCATCGCCGGCACCCCCTATCACCGCGTCTGATCAGCACATCTTAACCTGTGCCATTTTAACCTGGGCTCTCATCAACGGCTTGCGCCGTTTCGCGGCAACGTTACGCTGCGTCAGAAAATGATGTCCAGCGGGTCAGGCTCCATGAATACACTTCGCGACATGAATATTTCCGGCGCGTCCATTTCCCGCGAGGCGATGATGCTGATGGGCTTCCAGCGCACGCGCCAGATTTCCGGCACCGCGCGCAAAGCCTGGGAAGCTGGCGACAGGGGGCCCGCGCTGGAAGAAGTCGAGGCCCGCAACGAGGAGATTTTCCGCGGGGCGCTCGCCGAGGTCTTCACCGAGTATCTCCCGCTGCGCAAGGCGCTCGAGGAAACCGGTCGCCGACCGACCCATGTGATCGACATCGGCTGCGGTCAGGGTCTCAACGACGCGCTGCTGATCAAAGATTACGATTGCGCCGTGACCTTGATCGATATCGAGGAAACCCCGGAGCAATACCATTTCTGGAGCGATACCGGAGCGGGCTATGCTTCGCTCGACGCGGCGGCGGCGTTTCTGCGCGACAATGGCGCCCATGCGGTCGAGACGCTCAACCCCGTCAAGCAGCCTGATGCTCTGGAGGGGGTCACGGGCGATCTGGTCACCAGCCTGATTTCCTGCGGTTTCCATTACCCGATCGGCGACTATCTCGACCTTATGATGCGGGTGATCCGGGATGGCGGCGCGGTCGTGCTGGACCTGCGTCGGCGCTACATACAAAAGCCCGATGAGGCGCTTTCGTCGCTGATCGCGGCTACGCGACAGACCGAAATCCTCAGCTACGAGAAGAAAGCCCGGCGGATTATGTTCCAGGCCTGAGCCGCCAACGCCCCCGGTTGCCGCGACGGCTTGCGAGGCGTATGAGGGGGCAACAGATTAGGAGGCCGCCATGACCCGCCCGAAACCCGTCGTCCTGTGCATTCTCGATGGCTTTGGCGAGCGAAAGGAGCGCGAAGGCAACGCGCCCCTGCTGGCCGATACCCCGAACCTCGACCGCGTCCTGTGGAACAACCCGGCGAAATCGACGCTGGTGACCTTCGGCCCCGATGTCGGGCTGCCGAGCGGTCAGATGGGCAATTCCGAGGTCGGCCACACCAATATCGGCGCAGGCCGGGTGGTGGCTATGGATCTGGGCCAGATCGATCTGGCGATCGAGGACGGGTCTTTCTTCAAGAACGAGGCGATCCTCTCCTTCATCGACACGATGAAAGAGAGCGGCGGGCGGGCTCATCTGATGGGCGTCATCTCGGATGGTGGCGTGCATGGCCATATCGAACATACGCTCGCCGCGGCGAAGATGGTCTCGGAGGCGGGCGTTCCCGTGCTGATCCACGCGATCACCGACGGGCGTGATGTGGCACCCGATAGCGCCAAAAAGTTCGTCTCCGATCTTTGCGACCGGCTGCCCGAAGGCTGCACGGTCGTCACCGTCGATGGCCGCTACTACGCGATGGACCGCGACAACCGCTGGGAGCGCGTGGGCCTTGCCTATGACGCGATGATCAACGGCAAAGGGCAGGGGGCCGACACTCCCGTCGCTGCGGTCGAGGCCAGCTACGACAAGAAAGAAATGGACGAGTTCATCAAGCCCACCGTGATCGGCGATTACGACGGCGCAAAGGATGGCGACGGGTTCTTCTGTCTCAATTTCCGCGCCGACCGCGCTCGTGAAATCCTGCGGGCGATCGGCGAGCCGGATTTCTCGGAATTCGAGACCGGCCCGCGTCCGAAATGGGCGGCGATGCTGGGGATGGTCGAGTATTCCGACAAGCATAACGCCTATATGAAGACCGCCTATCCGAAGCGCGAGATCGTCAATACGCTCGGCGAATGGATTTCGAAACAAGGGCTTAGCCAGTTTCACCTGGCCGAGACCGAGAAATACCCGCATGTGACTTTCTTCCTCAACGGCGGCAAGGAAGAGCCGTGGGAAGGCGAAGATCGCTACATGCCGAAATCGCCCAAGGTCGCCACCTATGACCTGCAGCCCGAGATGAGCGCACCGGAAGTCACCGACAAATTCGTCGAGGCGATCGAAACCGGGTACGACCTGATCATCGTGAACTACGCCAATCCCGACATGGTCGGCCATACCGGCTCGCTGGAGGCGGCGATCGCGGCGGTGGAAGAGATCGACCACGATATCGGCCGCGTCGTCGAGGCGCTGGAGGCGGCGGGTGGCGCGATGATCATCACCGCCGATCACGGCAACTGCGAAACCATGATCGATCCGGAAACCGGCGGACCGCATACCGCGCATACGACGAACCTCGTTCCGGTCTCGCTGGTCGGCGGACCGGAAGGCGCCAAGCTGCGCGAAGGTCGGCTTGCGGATCTCGCGCCGACGCTGCTGGAGCTGATGCAGATCGAGCAGCCCGAGGAAATGACCGGAAAGAGCCTGATCGTATCGTGATCCGTGCCGCACTCGCAGCCCTTCTAATCTCGGCCGGGCCGCTTTGGGCGGACGGATCGGGCGACGCCGCACTCAAGGCCTCGGCCGATCTGCGCAAAGCGATCACCGCGCTGGACGCGGCGCAGTCGAAATCCGACCGCATCGCGGCGCTGACGAAAACGATCCACGCCTATGAGCAAGGGCTGAGCGCGCTGCGCGACGGGTTGCGCCGGGCCGCGATCCGCGAGCGCGAGATCAAGCAAGGGTTCGACGCGAAACGCGAGGAGCTTGGCGGATTGCTGGCCGTGATGTCGACGATGCAGCAGTCCGACGGGCCGCTTTTGCTGCTGCATCCGTCTGGCCCCGAAGGCTCCGCTCGTTCGGGAATGGTGCTGTCTTCGGTCGCGCCTGCCTTGCAGGAAGAGGCGCAGAAGCTGAGCGTCCACCTCGAGGAGATCGCGACGCTCCGCAAGCTGCAGGAAAACGCGCGCGAGACGCTGGAAGCGGGGATGGTTTCGGTGACCAAGGCCCGCACCGCGCTGTCCGAGGCGATCTCCGAACGCCGCGAGAAGCTGCCGCAGCGCTATCTCGAAGAGCCCGAGGAGCTGACCGCGCTGGTGCAAAGCGCCGATACGCTCGAAGGTTTCGCGACGGGCCTGAGCGACATGGAAAACGATATCGGCCCGCCGCGCGGCGATTTCGCGGGCGCGAAAGGCACGCTGAATCTGCCGGTGATCGGCTCGGTTCTGCGGAGCTTCAACGAGCCCGATGCGGCAGGGATCAAACGTCCCGGCCTCGTGATCGCAAGTGAGCCGGGCTCGCTGGTCACAACGCCCTGGGCTGCGACAATTCGCTACCGTGGTCCGTTGCTCGACTACGGAAATGTGATGGTTCTCGAACCCGCAGATGGATATCTTCTGGTTCTTGCGGGCCTCGGAACCGTCTATGGTGAGGTCGGAGACGTGCTGCCAAAGGGCACGCCCATTGGTTTGATGGGCGGAATTCAGCCGGGAGCGAAGGAATTCGGCAAGGAATTCGTGCAGGCGGCGACAGATGGCGCTGGTGCAGATCGCAGCGAGACGCTTTATTTGGAACTGAGAGAGGGCGGTAAGCCCGTGAACCCGACGCCGTGGTTCATCCAGACAAAAGACGACAAGGGTTGAGTATGAAAAAGTTCATGATGGCAGCGGTTGGCGGCACGCTCGCGGGGGCGCTTTTGTCCACGCAAGTCGCGGCGCCGCTGATGGCCGAAGAAACGAAACGCAACGAGACCGTCTACCAGCAGCTGGACCTGTTCGGCGACATTTTCGAGAAAATTCGCCAGGACTATGTTGAGCCGGTGGATAGCAAGAAGCTGATCGAAGCCGCAATCAACGGCATGCTCAGCTCGCTCGATCCGCATTCCAGCTACCTGCCGCCCTCCGACTACAGCGACATGCGCGTGCAGACGCGCGGCTCCTTCGGCGGTCTCGGCATCGAGGTCACGCAGGAAGACGGCTTCGTGAAGGTGGTTTCGCCGATGGACGGCACGCCTGCGGCCGAGGCTGGCATCAAGTCCGGCGATTTCATCACCGCGGTCGATGGCGAGTCCCTGATGGGGATCCCGCTCGATCAGGCGGTGGACAAGATGCGCGGGCCGGTCGGCTCGGACATCACCGTCACCATTGTCCGCGAAGGCGAGCAGGATCCGTTCGACGTCACGCTGACCCGCGACACGATCAAGCTGACCGCCGTGAAGGGGCGCCATGACGGCGATACCGTCATCCTGCGCATCACCACGTTCAACGATCAGACCTTCCCGAACCTCGAATCCTCGATCAAGGAGCAGGTCAAGGAAGTCGGCGGCATGGATAAGGTCGATGGCTTCATCGTCGATCTGCGCAACAACCCCGGCGGTCTGCTGACGCAGGCGATCAAGACGGCGGATGCGTTCCTCGACAAGGGCGAGATCGTCTCCACCCGCGGTCGGAACCCGCAGGATAGCGAGCGTTTCAACGCGACCGCAGGCGATATGGCCGACGGGAAGCCGATCGTCGTGCTGATCAACGGTGGCTCGGCCTCGGCGTCGGAAATCGTGACCGGTGCGCTGCAGGATCATCACCGCGCGATCGTCGTCGGCACCAAGAGCTTCGGTAAAGGCTCGGTCCAGACGGTCATGCCGATCCAGGGCGAAGGCGCGATGCGTCTGACCACCGCGCGCTACTACACGCCGTCGGGTCGCTCGATCCAGTCGCTGGGCATCGCCCCCGACGTGGTCGTGCCGCAGCCCGATCAGCCGAAATCCGAGGATAAGGCGGCCGAAGGCGATAACGCCCGCAAGATGACCTCCGAGGCCGATCTGAAGGGTGCGATCACCAACGACTCGATGACCGAGGACGAGAAGCAGCAGGCCGAGGACGAGCGCGCGAAAGCCGAAGAGGCCGCGAAGCGCCGGATGGAAGACTTCCAGATGTCCTACGCGATCGACCTGATCAAAGGTCTCTCGGCCATCGCCCCCGAGACGCAGGCGGACACCGCCTCGACGCAGAAGGCCGAAGCGCCGAGCGCCGATGGCAAATCCGACACGCAGCAGAATTGAGGGAAGGGGCCTTCGGGCCCCTTTTTCATATGACCCCCGAAGAGATCGTTAAACTTCCTTACCGCCGCAATGTCGGCGTCGTGCTGATGAACCCCGCTGGCCTCGTGTTCGCGGGCCAGCGCATCGACAATCCCGGCCCGGCCTGGCAGATGCCGCAAGGCGGGATCGACAAAGGCGAGAAGCCGAAAGAAGCAGCCCTACGCGAGCTGGAAGAAGAGACCGGGGTGAACCCCGATCTCGTCGAAATCGTCGCGAAAACCTCCGATTGGGTGCGCTACGACCTGCCGCATGATCTTGTGCCGAAGATCTGGAACGGCCGCTGGCGCGGGCAGGAGCAGAAATGGTTTCTGATGCGCTTCCTCGGCTCCGACGATCAGGTGCAGATCGGGACCGACCATCCCGAATTCTCGGTCTGGCAGTGGATGTCCTTCGACGAGCTGGTTGAGAATATCGTGCCCTTCAAACGCTCGGTCTATGAGGCCGTTCGCGCCGAATTCAGAGACTATCTCGGCTGAAACCTCAGAAATCGAGGCCCAGATCGAGCGTCCGGGCCGAATGGGTGAGTGCACCGGAGGAGATGTAATCCACACCGGTCGCCGCCACTTCGGCAATCCGCTCGAGCGTCATGTTTCCCGAGGCTTCCAGCACCACGCGACCCGCATTCAGCGCCACGGCTGCACGCAGTTCCGCGCTGTCCATATTGTCGAGCAGGATGACATCGGCCCCGCCGATTTTCAGCGCTTCTTCCATCTGGCGCAGCGTGTCGACTTCCAGCTCGATCCGCATCATGTGGCTGCGCGCCGCTTTCGCCGCTTCCAGCACCGCGCGCACGCCACCGGCCGCTGCGATATGGTTATCCTTGATCAGGATCGCGTCGGACAGGCCGTAACGATGGTTAAAACCGCCGCCATGGGTCACTGCGGCCTTCTCCAGAACGCGCAGCCCCGGCGTCGTCTTCCGGGTGCAGGTGATACGGGCCTTGGCGCCTTCGGTTTTCGCGACAAAGCCTGCGGTTTTCGTGGCGATCCCGCTCAGACGGCCCGCGAAATTCAGCGCCACACGCTCCGCCATCAGGATTGACGCCGCCGATCCGTCGACCGTCAGCAAAGTCTCACCAGCCTGGCACGGATTGCCATCGGCGATCAGGATCGACACCCGCAGCGTGGGATCGACCAGCCGAAACGCCATCGCCGCGACCTGCACCCCCGAAACCACGCCCTCTTCCCGCGCTTTCAGTCGCGCGGAATAGGTTTTGCCCGCCGGGATCACCGCATTGGTCGTCGCGTCGCCCATCGGCGAGAGGTCTTCGACCAGCGCGGCGCGGACAATCGGTTCGATCAGCAAATCGGGCAGCATGTCAGTCCTCCAAGGCTGCGGCGCGGATTTTCAGCGCCTCCTCCAGCGTGATTTTCGTTCTCTCCGCCAGTTTCGGGTTCATCTCCGGAAAATCCGAGCGGAAATGCCCCCCGCGGCTTTCCTCGCGCGCAAGGGCCGCCGCAGCAATCAACGTGGCCGTCGCGGTCATGTTCCGCATCGTTTCCGTGCGAGCCTCCGCCTCGATCTGCGAAATGACCCGAAGCGCGGCTTTCAAACCCTCCGCATCGCGCACGACACCGACGCCTTCGGTCATGGCTTTTCGCAGCACCTGAACGGCTGGCTCATTCACCGGGACATCGCCTTCCGGGAAATCTGGGTTAACCGTTTCGACGTCGGGCATCTCCCCAAGCTCCGCGGCGATCCCGACAGCGCAAATTCGCGCGAAGACCAAGGCCTCCAGCAATCCGTTCGACGCCAGACGGTTCGCCCCGTGAAGCCCGGTCGACGACGCCTCGCCACAGACCCAAAGCCGATCGAGCGAACTGCGTCCCTCGGTATCGGTATCGATCCCGCCCATGTGATAATGCGCGGCGGGCGCGACGGGGATCACGCCGGAAACAGGGTCTATTCCAGCCCTTTCACAAGCTTCGGCCACAGCCGGAAAGCGCGTCAGAACCTCGGCTCCAAGGGCTTCGCGCGTATCCAGAGCGGGCTCGCGCCCGGCTTTGCGTTCCAGATACACAGCCCGGGCCACGATATCGCGCGGCGCAAGCTCGGCATCGGGATGAACCGAAAGCATGAAGCGTTCGCCAGCCGCGTTAACGAGTGTTGCGCCTTCACCGCGCAGCGCCTCGGTCGCAAGCGGGGCAGGGTCTTCGCCACTGGCGATCGCAGTCGGATGGAACTGCACGAATTCCGGATCGGCGATCCGCGCCCCGGCGCGCGCCGCCATCCCGATCACCTGCCCACGAATGCGCGGCGGGTTCGTCGTGACGGCAAACAGCCCACCCGACCCGCCGCCCGCCAGCAAGACCGCCGGGCTTTTTATCAACACCGGCCCCGAGGGCTCGAACGCGCGCTCGATCCACACGCCGGTGACGCGCCCGTCTTCCGTCTCCAGATGCGTCGCCAAAACGCCCTCGAGAACCTGAACCGATGGGGTCTGCCGAACCGCGGCCACGAGCGTCTGCATGATCTCGCGCCCGGCCTGATCGCCCTTCACCCGAACGACGCGCGCGTGGCTATGCGCCGCCTCGCGCGACATCACGTAATCGCCCTCCGGATCACGATCGAACGGCGTGCCGAGTTCGGTTAATGCAAGGATGTGCTGACGCGCTTCTTCGGTCACCAAATGCGCGATTTGTGGTGAAACAGTGCCTGCTCCGGCGATCATCGTGTCGCGCGCATGAGAAGCCGGCGTGTCGCCAACCGACATTGCGGCGGCGACACCGCCCTGGGCCCAAGCCGAGGATGCACCTTCGCCCAAAGTTTCCGGCGAGATGATGAGAACGGGGCGGGGTGCGAGGCTGAGCGCCGCATAAAGCGCCCCCAGACCGGCGCCGACGATGATGATCCGTCGCGTTTCGATCACTTCGCGAGCGTCCGGGACAGCTCGATCATCCGCTCAACCGCGACGCGCGCCTTTTCGGCGACCTGCGGATCGACGATCACTTCCTCGGTCCCGGTATGCAGCGACCACAGGATTTTTTCGAGCGTGATCTTCTTCATGTAGGGGCACATATTGCACGGACCCACAAAATCTACTTCCGGCAACGCATCGGCGATATTCGACGCCATCGAGCATTCCGTGACCAACATTGCCTCTTTCGGCTTGTTGGTTTCGACGTAGTTGATGATGCCCGAGGTCGAGCCCGAGAAATCCGACGCCGCGACGACGTCGGGCGGGCATTCGGGGTGCGCGATGATCCGTGTATTCGGATGCATCGATCGGAAGTCATTGATATCCTTGGCAGTATACTGCTCGTGAACAATACACGAGCCCTCCCACCAGACGACATTCTTCTCGGGGACCTCGTTTGCCACGTTCTGCGCAAGATACTGGTCCGGCGTCATGATGACCGTGTCGCTCTCCATCGCACGCACGATCTGCGCAGCGTTGGACGAGGTGCAGCAGATGTCGGACGCCGCTTTCACTTCGGCGGTCGTGTTAACGTAGCTTACCACGGGCGCACCGGGATATTTGGCGCGCATCTCCGCGATACCGTCGGCGGTGATCGACTCCGCCAGCGAACAACCGGCTTTCATATCGGGGATCAGGACAGTCTTGGCGGGGTTCAGGATCTTCGACGTCTCGGCCATGAAATGCACGCCGCATTGGACGATCGTCCCGGCCTGAACCTTCGTGGCCTCGATGGCGAGCTGCAGACTGTCACCCACAACATCTGCTACGCCGTGATAGATTTCCGGCGTCATGTAGTTGTGCGCGAGAATGACCGCGTTTTTCTCTTTTTTCAGACGATTGATCGCGCGGATATAGGGCGCGTAGCGCGCGAAATCTGGCAAGGGAATAACGCGATCCATCTTTGCGTGGATGTCCCGCATTTCCTCTGCCAACTCAATGGATGGCGCAAGATCGTACGTCTCGGCCAGCGTGGCACGCATTTCGGTCAGGTCCAGCATGGACGGTCCTCCCGCTCTCTCCCTAAGAAGCCCCCGATTTAAGGGAGGTTGACGCTCGGTTAAATGGAAAACTTGCGTATTATGTCAGAAAACCCGACGTTTTCAGTCGTAGCGGTTCCAGATCGCGGCTTCGCCGAGCTGGGCTACGAAGGCAGCATGCGCCTCGGCCTCCTCGGCAGTCAAGCGCGGGGGCAGGGGCTCGGGGCGAGGCTTGGGACGCCAGTCTTGATTGGCTCCGGCCTGACGTTTCTGTCCCGTTTCAACGGGTTGCAGCCCGAAGCCCGGCTGCCGACCACCGATCAGCTCGAGATAAACCTCGGCCAGAATTTCACTATCGAGCAACGCGCCATGCAGCGTCCGCGATGAGTTGTCGATGCTGAAGCGGCGGCACAGCGCATCGAGCGTCGCGGGCGAGCCCGGAAATCTCCGCCGGGCCATTGCCAGCGTATCGAGTGCGCGATCATCCGGGATCAGTGGCATTCCGGCCCAGCCAAGCTCGGCATTCAGGAATTTCATGTCGAACTTGGCATTGTGGATCACGAGGACCGAGTCCGTGCCGATGAAATTCAGAAAATCGAGGCCAATCTGGGCGAATTTGGGTTTATCCGACAGGAATTCGTCGCCCAGCCCGTGCACCTGAAAAGCTTCCTGGGGCATCGACCGCTCGGGGTTAATGTACTGGTGATAGGTGTTACCGGTCGGCATGTGGTTGAAGAGCTCAACCGCACCGATCTCGACGATCCGGTCACCTTCTCCCGGCTCGAAACCCGTGGTTTCGGTATCGAGAACGATTTCACGCATCTTGCTCACCCCTGATCTTCGCAATCAGGTTTCGCACATCTTGGCGGGTCTGCTCAAGATCGAGGGTTTCGATCACGAAGGTTGCGCGACGTCGTTTTTCCGCATCCGGCATCTGGCGCGACAGAATGAAATCAAGCTGCGCCTCGGTCATGTCAGGCCGCTCGAGAACACGCGCGCGCTGAACCTCTGCCGGGGCGGTGACCACGAGCGTTGCATCGCAAGCAGCGTCAGCCCCGGTCTCAAACAAAAGCGGAATGTCGAGAAGGATCAGATCCGCCTCCGGATGCGCGGCGATGAAGTCGCTCCGCGAGGCCGTGGTGAGCGGATGAACGATCGATTCAAGGCGGGTTAGAGTCTTTTCGTCGCTGGCGAGCAGCTTTTTCAGCTCGGCCCGGTCCACCGCTCCATCCTTGACCGCAGACGGGAAGGCCGCGGCAATCGGCGCGACGGCCGCACCACCCTTCGCGTAAAGATCATGCACTGTTCGATCGGCATCCCACACGGGAATTCCCGCCTCGGCGAACATCGCAGCCGTCGTGGATTTTCCCATCCCGATGGAGCCGGTGAGCCCGAGCAGGAAAGGATTGCTCATGCCCCGAGCACCGCGTTGCGGACAGTTTCGGTCACTTCCGGGCGCTGGCCGAACCAGCGCTCGAACCCGGGGACAGCTTGATGCAGAAGCATGCCGAGGCCATCGACCACGGTACATCCCACATCTTCAGCCTCGGCGAGGAATTTCGTCTTAAGAGGTGTGTAGACGAGATCGCAGCAGGTCGCGCTGGGACGCAACGCATCGAGCGGAACGCGGAATTCCGATTTGCCGACCATGCCGAGCGAGGTCGTGTTCACGACAGTCGTGGCATCTTCGAGCATATTGCCCGCCTGAACCCAATCGTAAACGACAAGACGCGCGCCGAACTCCTGACGCAGCGCGTCTGCACGCGCCCGGGTGCGGTTCGAGATACGGATTTCCGGCGCGCCACTTTCAAGAAGCGAGGCGACGATGGCGCGCGCAGCGCCGCCAGCGCCCAGAACTGCGGCCGGGCCAGACTTGGGATCCCAGTTAGGCGCATTCTGCCGCAGATTAGCGATAAAACCGTAACCATCTGTATTATCAGCGTAAATCTTTCCGTCTGGACGGAATACCAAAGTGTTCGCGGCCCCGATCAGTGCCGCGCGATCGGAAATGACATCGGCGATCTCAAGCGCGCGGATCTTGTGTGGGATCGTCACATTGGTCCCGACGAACCCCGCCTTCGGCAATGTCCGCAGCACGGTTTCCAGATCATCTCGCGCCACATCCATCGGAATGTAGAACCCGTCGATCCCGTATTCGGCGAACCACGTCCGAAACAGGAGCGGCGAGCGCGAATGCGCGACCGGCGATCCAATGACGCCAGCGAGGGGAATGCGCGGATGATCCGTCATGTCGTGAAGTCTCCTCGGGCGTGAAGCCAGTTCAGGAATTCGATCAGGGGAAGGCCCAGGACGGCAAAATAGTCGCCTTGGACGCGGGAGAAAAGACGGACGCCTTCTTCCTCGAGTTTGTAGCTGCCGACCGACCAGCGAATGCTGTCCCAGTTGCGGGCGACGTAATCGTCAATGAACGGCTCCGACAGCGTGTGCATCGTGAGGCGCACTTCGCCGACATGCCGCCAAAGTGGCTCGCCATCCCGGATCGCGACCATCGCGGAGAGAAGCTTGTGGGTCTGGCCGGAGAGGGCGCGTAGCTGCGATTTCGCGTCTTCTGGCGTCTCGGGTTTCGACAACACCGCGCCTTTGAGCTCGAGAACCTGATCCGCGCCGATCACCAACTCCCCGGGGTGGCGCGCCGAAAGCTTCGCCGCCTTCATCTCGGCAAGCAGGTCCCCCACATCGCGCGGCTTCGCCTCTTCGGCCTCCAAGCTCCGGCGGATCATGTCTTCATCGATACGCGCAGGCGCCACGGTCACGGACAGGCCAGCGTTGCGGAGAAGCTGCGCGCGGATTTCTGAGGCGGAGGCGAGGAGGATGTTCATGAACTTGTGGATAAGCGGGCGCAGAAGTCTCGGGGTCAAATTGGGCATAACGCGGATCGGCGGATTACTCCACCGGATCGACATGTTTCATGGCAGATTTACGAAACTTGTCCACCTGTGGAATTCGGATTCGAGGCGCTGGGGACATGCCGGGGGTTTCACAATTTTCTCCCAAGAGTTATCCACAGGGTGACGTTGTGACTCTCTGAAAAAGAATCACGAGATATCAATATTTTACGAAACGTGTGTCGAGTAAAAGATTAGTGCTCGCCTGATGTTTTCCGCCTGTGGAGAAAGTCTTGATAAAGTGTTAATCCACATCATCAACAGGCCCTACATCATCATCATCTTTTCTTTAAAGATTCTTTTTTGAAGATGATGGCAGCTGTCAGCCGGAGGCGAGATGACCGATTTCCTGAGCACTTGGTATTTGTGGATCAAAGCACTGCATGTGATGGCGATCATCACTTGGATGGCGGCCCTGTTCTATTTGCCGCGACTTTACGTTTACCACGTCGAGGGGCTGAACAAGGCGGGCATGGAGCGCGATAGCGATCAGGAGCTTCTGTTCCGGCATCAGGAACGGCTTCTTCTCAAGGCCATCATGAATCCGGGGATGATCGCGAGCTGGCTCTTTGGCCTGATGCTGGTCTTCACGCCGGGGATCGTCGATTGGTCGAGCATCTGGCCGTGGACCAAAGCCGCAGCCGTTCTCGGCATGACCTGGTTTCACATGTGGTGCGCGAAGGAACGCAAGGCGCTCGCAGAGGGTAGGGCGAACCGCAGCGGGCGCTACTACCGGATGATGAACGAGATCCCGACGATCTTCATGATCGTTATCGTCGCCTCGGTGATCGTGAAATTCTGACTTTCGTTGACTCAGCGACGCTTTGCGCTTATCTGCGGGATCAAGCCACGGCCGTCCTGGTCGACCGGTTTTTCTGTTACATGACGAATTTTTGCGTCCATCGTTGAGATGAGGCGCCAGCTGCAGGTGATCCGATGAGCGATGAACGCCTCAATCTCTCCGATTTGAAAGCCAAGAGCCCGAAGGAACTTCTGGCGCTGGCCGAAGAATGGGAGATCGAAAACGCCTCGACCATGCGCAAGGGCGAGATGATGTTCTCGATCCTGAAGGAACATGCCGAGGATGACTGGGTTATCGGCGGCGATGGTGTGCTGGAAGTACTGCAGGACGGCTTCGGCTTCCTGCGTTCGACCGAGGCGAACTATCTGCCGGGTCCCGACGATATCTACGTCTCGCCCGACATGATCCGCCAGCACAGCCTGCGCACCGGCGATACCGTCGAAGGCGTGATCCGCGCCCCCGGCGAGAACGAGCGCTATTTCGCGTTAACGAAGGTTGAGCGGATCAACTTCGAGGAGCCGGAGAAAGCGCGCCACAAGGTCGCCTTCGACAACCTCACGCCGCTCTATCCCGACGAGCGTCTGAAAATGGAAATCGAGGATCCGACGATCAAGGATCGCTCGGCCCGGATCATCGACCTCGTCGCGCCGATCGGTAAGGGTCAGCGTTCGCTGATCGTGGCGCCGCCGCGGACCGGTAAGACGGTGCTGCTGCAGAATATTGCGACCTCGATCGAGCAGAACCATCCGGAATGTTACCTGATCGTGCTGCTGATCGACGAACGCCCGGAAGAAGTGACTGACATGCAGCGCTCGGTGAAGGGTGAGGTTGTGTCCTCGACTTTCGACGAACCGGCAACGCGTCACGTCGCGGTCTCCGATATGGTCATCGAAAAGGCCAAGCGTCTGGTCGAGCACAAGCGCGATGTCGTTATTTTGCTGGACTCGATCACCCGACTGGGCCGCGCCTTCAACACCGTCGTTCCGAGCTCGGGCAAGGTGCTGACCGGTGGTGTCGACGCGAACGCGCTGCAGCGTCCGAAGCGTTTCTTCGGTGCGGCACGGAACATCGAAGAGGGCGGCTCGCTGACCATCATCGCGACTGCGCTGATCGATACCGGCTCGCGGATGGACGAGGTCATCTTCGAAGAATTCAAAGGCACCGGTAACTCGGAAATCGTGCTGGACCGCAAGGTCGCGGACAAGCGCGTCTTCCCGGCGATGGACATCCTCAAATCCGGTACCCGGAAAGAGGAACTGCTCGTCGATCAGAAGGATCTGCAGAAAACCTACCTTCTGCGCCGCATCCTGAACCCGATGGGCACGACCGATGCGATCGAGTTCCTGATTTCGAAGCTCAAGCAGACCAAGACGAACTCGGAATTCTTCGACTCGATGAACGGCTGAGGCCGTCCTATCTTCCGCAGGGAAGAGGATTGCTATGGACACGATCTATGCACTGGCCACGGCCCGCGGAAAAGCGGGCGTGGCCGTCATTCGTATTTCAGGACCGCTGGCGTGGCAGGCGGCGCGGGACTTGGCGGGAACCCTGCCGGAACCGCGCGTAGCGGGGCTGCGGCGGTTGCTGCTCGCGGGTGAGGAACTCGACGAGGCAGTGGTGCTGTGTTTCGAGCGCGGCGCCAGCTTCACCGGCGAAGAGGTCGCGGAGCTGCATATCCACGGCGCAATTGCGACGGTTTCTGCCGTGCTGCGCGGGCTTGGACAGATCGACGGGTTGCGGCTTGCAGAACCTGGTGAATTCACCCGGCGGGCGTTGGAGAACGAACGGCTCGATCTGGCGCAGGTCGAAGGGCTCTCCGATCTGATCGAGGCGGAAACCGAGGCGCAGCGTAAGCAGGCATTGAAGGTTTTGTCAGGCGCAGTTGGCGCTCTGGTCGAGGATTGGCGCGCAAAGCTGATCCGCGCAGGTGCGCTGATCGAAGCCACGATCGACTTCGCGGATGAGGAAGTTCCGGTCGATGTTTCGCCCGAGGTACTGGAGCTGATCGACGCGGTCAGCGCCGGAATTCGCGATGAATTGCGCCGTCTTGGCGCGGCGGAGCGTATTCGCGAAGGGTTCGAGGTCGCGATTGTCGGGCGGCCGAATGCCGGGAAATCAACCTTGCTTAACGCGCTGGCGGGGCGCGAAGCGGCGATCACCTCCGAATTCGCAGGCACGACACGCGACGTCATCGAGGTGCGGATGGAGATTGGCGGGCAGGCGGTGACCTTGCTCGACACCGCCGGCCTGCGCGAAACCGACGATGTCGTGGAGGCGATCGGGGTGGAACGAGCGCTCGACCGCGCGCGTCAATCCGATCTGCGCGTTTTCCTGCTCGACGGCGAGGAAGTCCCGCTGATCGCACCGGAGCCGGGCGATCTTGTGGTGCATGGCAAAGCCGATATCGCTGCGCATGATGGGCTGAACGTCTCCGGTAAAACAGGTGAGGGGCTTGGCGAATTACTCGCTGCGATCGAAGAACGTCTGTCCGGGCTTGGCGAAGGCGCCGGCGTAATGACGCGCGAACGGCACAGGGTTGCGATGCGGCGCGCATTCGGGGCTTTGGAATCGGCGCGAGATGAGGTATTGCGCGGGTCCGACCGAAGCGAGCTGGCAGCGGAATCACTGCGCCAGGCGGCTTGGGCGCTGGAAGCGTTGCTCGGTCGGGTGGATGTCGAGAACCTGTTGGACGAAATTTTCTCGAGTTTCTGCATCGGAAAGTAAGGAGTGTTTCACGTGAAACATTACGACGTCATCGTGATCGGAGGCGGGCACGCCGGAACCGAGGCAGCCCACGCGGCGGCCCGGATGGGTGCGCAGGTAGCTTTGGTGACGCTTCGCGCGGATGCGATCGGGGTGATGTCGTGCAATCCGGCGATCGGTGGGCTTGGTAAAGGCCATCTGGTCCGTGAGATCGACGCGCTGGACGGTGTGATGGGCCGTCTTGCCGACGCGGCCGGTATCCAGTTCCGCCTTCTTAACCGACGTAAAGGCCCCGCCGTGCAAGGCCCGCGCGCTCAAGCGGATCGTAAAATCTACCGCGAGGCTGCCCAGCGTATGACCGCGGCGCAGCCCAACCTCGAGGTAATCGAGGGGGAGGTGACCGATCTGCGCGTTGAAGGCGGTCGGGTCACCGGCGTAGTGCTGGCCGACGGTGTGACGCTGAGCTGTCAGTCTGCGATCCTGACGTCTGGGACATTCCTGAACGGCGTGATCCATATCGGCGACCAGCAGCGTCCGGGTGGCCGTATCGGGGATCGGCCTTCGCGCGCCTTGGCCGAGCGGCTTTACGCGATGGATCTGCCGATGGGGCGCCTGAAAACGGGCACGCCGCCGCGGCTGGATGGGAAGACGATTGCCTGGGACAAACTGGAGAGTCAGCCCGGCGATGACGACCCGGTGATGTTTTCTTTCCTTAACCGGACCCCCGAGGTCCGGCAGATTTCCTGCGGGATCACCCATACGAACGCGCGGACGCATGACATCATCCGGGGCAACCTTGACCGCTCCGCGATGTATGGCGGCCATATTTCCGGGGTGGGGCCTCGTTATTGCCCCTCGATCGAAGACAAGGTCGTGCGCTTCGCGGATAAGGACTCGCATCAGATTTTCCTCGAGCCGGAAGGTCTGGACGACGACACGGTCTATCCGAACGGTATTTCCACCTCGCTGCCGGTGGATGTTCAGGAAGATTACGTCCATTCGATTTTCGGTCTGGAAGAGGCGAAGATCCTGCAGCCCGGTTACGCGATCGAATATGACTATGTCGATCCGCGCGCGCTGGACGCGACGCTGCAGTTGCGTGCTGTGCTTGGCCTATATTTTGCGGGTCAGATCAACGGGACCACAGGATATGAGGAGGCCGCAGCTCAGGGTCTCGTCGCTGGCTTGAATGCAGCATCCTCTGCGAAGTCGGGCGCACCGGTGCATTTCAGCCGAACGTCGAGCTATATCGGTGTGATGATCGACGATCTGACGTCGCGCGGGGTAACAGAACCTTACCGCATGTTTACCTCGCGGGCCGAGTTCCGCCTGTCGCTGCGGGCCGACAATGCCGACCAGCGCCTGACGGGAATGGGAATCGAAATTGGCTGTGTTGGCGAGGCGCGCCGGGTTCTGTTTGAAAAGAAATCCGCCGACCTGACGGCAGGTCGGGAGTTGCTGCAGTCGATCTCGCTGACGCCAAAGGAAGCCAAGGCGAAGGGCTTTAAAGTGAATGAGGACGGGACGCGGCGGACCGCTTTCGATCTTCTATCTTTCCCCGATATCACGATGCCCGCGCTGCAAGAGGCGCTGCCGGAATTGCAGGATCTCTCCGAAGATACGGCGCGGCAGCTGTCGATCGATGCGCTCTATGCGAATTACGTTGCGCGACAGGAGGTCGACGCGGCTTCCCTTAAGCGCGATGAGGGTTGGGAAATTCCCGAAGATTTCGATTTTGATTCCCTGCAGGGGCTCTCGAATGAGCTGAAGGGTAAACTTAAGCGCGCGATGCCAAAAACTTTGGGGCAGGCGGGGCGCGTTGATGGCGTGACGCCGGCGGCACTTACGTTGATCTTGGCGCGTCTGCGGCAAACAAAGCGGGCACGCTTGGCATGACGACGCCTGAGGCTGAGGATTTCGCCGCGCGATTCGATGTTTCACGTGAAACATTGGATAAGCTGTTTGCCTATGAGGCGCTGCTTAAGAAGTGGAATCCTGCGATTAACCTCGTCGCGAAATCGACGTTGGAGGATATGTGGTCCCGCCACTTTCTCGATTCGGCACAGATATTCGCGATGGCACCGGAAAATGCGCGGATTTGGGCGGATTTCGGGGCAGGGGGCGGCTTTCCGGGTTTGGTGATCGCGATTCTGTCGGCCGAAAAAGCGCCAGAACGCCAAGTCATTTTGGTCGAATCGGATCTGCGAAAATCGGCCTTTCTCTCGACGGTGACACGGGAGCTGTCGCTCAATATCCGCGTTCTTGCGCAACGAATCGAAGAGATCGCCCCGCTGAAGGCCGATGTCGTCTCGGCCCGAGCGCTTGCGAACCTGCCGAAACTACTGGAATTCACCGCGCGGCATCTGAAGCCCTCCAGCATCGCTATCTTCCCGAAGGGCGCGCGCTGGCAGGAAGAACTTGCGCAGGCGCAGGAAAGCTGGTCCTTTGACTACGAGGCGATCGAAAGCCTCAGCGATCCAAACAGTGTTGTCCTGAAAATCCACGGAGCCGAGCGTGTCTGATCCAATTCGCGCAAATGAACCGAAAATCATTGCGATTGCGAACCAGAAAGGCGGCGTGGGGAAGACGACGACGGCGATCAACCTTGCTGCAGGGCTGGTGGAGGCCGGGCGTAAGGTTCTTTTGATCGATCTCGATCCGCAGGGGAATGCGTCGACGGGCCTAGGAATTGAGCCCGATGATCGCGAGCTGACGACCTACGACCTGTTGATCGAAGACGCGCCGGTTTCCTCGGTTTTGCACAAGACCGAAATCGACGGTCTGTACCTCTGCCCGGCGACGACGGACCTGTCTTCGGCAGATATGGAGCTTGTCTCGACCGAAAAGCGCAGCTTCCTTCTGCATGACGCACTACGACATCCAGATGTTGATAGCTATGGCTTCGACTATATCTTGATCGATTGCCCGCCTTCGCTGAGTTTGCTGACAATCAACGCCATGGTTGCGTCGCATTCGGTTCTGGTGCCGCTGCAGGCGGAATTCTTCGCGCTCGAAGGGCTTTCGCAGCTGATGCTGACGATCCGGGAGATCCGACTGAGCGCGAATCGTAACCTGCGAATCGAGGGCGTCGTTCTCACGATGTATGACGTGCGGAACAATCTCTCGCAGCAGGTGGAGGCGGATGCGCGCGCAACTTTGGGCGAGCTGGTGTTCCGGACGATGATCCCCCGGAACGTGCGGGTGTCCGAGGCGCCATCTTACGCGATGCCGGTGCTCAGCTATGACAGCAGCTCGCGCGGGGCGTTGGCCTATCGGAATCTCGCCAGTGAATTGATGTCGCGGCATGAACTGGCAAAGGCGGTGTGAGAATGGCTAAGGAACGCGAAAAGCGTGGATTGGGGCGTGGTTTGTCGGCTTTGATGGCGGATGTTGATTTGAATCCGGCCGAGACGACGACGTCTCCGCGTCGCCCGGAGCAATATGTCCCGGTCGAGAAGATCGAGCCGAACCCCGATCAGCCGCGTCGCGATTTCGAGCCGGCCGCTTTGGAAGAACTGGCGTCTTCAATCCGCGAAAAGGGCGTGATTCAGCCGCTTATCGTGCGCAAACACCCGACGAAGCCCGATCATTACGAGATTGTGGCCGGTGAACGCCGGTGGCGCGCGTCGCAGATGGCCAAGCTGCACCAGCTTCCGGTCATCATTCGCGAATTCAACGATACGGAAGTGCTGGAAGTCGCGATCATCGAAAATATTCAGCGCGCCGATCTCAATGCGCTCGAAGAGGCGCTTGCGTATAAGCAGTTGATGAGCCGCTTCGGGCATACGCAGGAAAAACTGGCCGAGGCGCTGTCGAAAAGCCGTAGTCACATCGCGAATCTGATGCGTCTGCTGCAGCTGCCCGAAGAAGTGCAGGTCTATCTGCGCGAGGGGAAGCTGTCTGCCGGTCATGCGCGGGCGATGATCACCGCCGAAGATCCGGTCAGCCTGGCGAAACAGGCCGTTGCGAAGACGCTTTCGGTGCGTGATGTCGAGAAACTTGCGAAGAAGCCGCAGGGCGGGGAAGAGCGTAAAGCGCGCCCGAAACCGCAGAAAGACGCTGACACGCGGGCGCTCGAGGGCGATTTGTCCGCGACGATCGGGATGAAGGTTGCGATCGATCATACCAGCAGCGGCAGCGGCAAGATTACGATTGCTTACGACGATCTGGAGGAGCTCGACAAGCTTTGCCAGATGCTCAGCAACGGCTGATCAGCTATTCGGGCGCGTCCAGATGAAAATCAGGACGCCGAGCAGGGTGATCCCCTGAATAGCCAGGATTTCAACCGGTAGCCGGAAGGCTAAAGACAGGCCGAAAGCCGCGAAAACAGACACTGTTGCCGCGATTTTTGCGCGTTTCGCGATAGCGCGGCGTTCTTGCCAGTCAATGATCTGCGGTCCGAAGCGCGGGTGGGTGATGATCCAGTTGTGCAGGCGATCAGAGGATCGCGCGAAGCAGAACGTCGCCAGAAGCATCAACGGAACGGTAGGGACGAGCGGCAAAAACAGCCCGATGATCCCGATCCCGGCCGAGATGATGCCAAGCGTGAGCCAGAGGATGCGCATCAGGGGATGAGATCGCGAATGATGGCGTTCAAAACCGGGCGGCCTTGATCCGTCGCGCGCAGAAATCCGTTCTCTCTCTCAACCATGCCGATATCCTCAAGATGGCGCATTGTCGCCTCATCGAGCGGTGAACGCGAGATCGTGTTGAACCGTTCCATCTCGAGCCCTTCGGACAGGCGCAGCGCGAAGAGAAGATACTCGATTGCCTGCTCTTCGCGGGGCAGGGCGGCGCGCTCGTTCTCTCCGGCACCGGTTTTTTCCACCTGCGCAAGCCAGGCGCCGGGCTGTTTGAGCGTATCGGTGGCGTGGCGGACACCACTTTCGGTCAGGCGTCCATGTGCGCCAGGACCGATGCCGATGTAGTCGCCATAACGCCAGTAGATCAGGTTATGCCGGCTCTCGGCGCCCGGGCGCGCGTGGTTCGAGATCTCATAGGCGGGCAGGCCGTGCTTTTCGCAGATTTCCTGCGTCGCGAAATACATCTCGGCGGAGATATCGTCCTCCGGAATACCGCGCAGCTTGCCCGCATCGTGCCGCGCGCCGAAAACCGTGCCGGGTTCGATGGTCAGCTGATAGAGCGAGAGGTGGTCGACCGCCATTTTCAGCGCCTCATCCAGCTCTGCTTTCCAATCTTCGATCGTCTGGTGCTGGCGCGCGTAGATCAGATCGAAGCTCACGCGATCGAACTGCTTGCGCGCAATGTCGAAAGCTTTCTGGCCTTCTGCGACCGAATGCATCCGTCCCAAACGACGGAGATCTTCGTCATTCAGCGCCTGCATCCCCATCGAGACGCGGTTCACGCCGGCCTCGGAAAAGGCTCTAAACCGCCCGGATTCGACACTTGTGGGGTTCGCTTCGAGGGTAATCTCGAAATCGTTGCTGGTTTGCCAGTTTCTGCGGATGCGCTCGATGATCGCGGCGACGATCACGGGATCCATCAGCGAGGGTGTGCCGCCGCCGAAGAAAACCGTGTTCAGAATCCGACCTTCGGTCTCTGCGGCATAGCGGTCGAGTTCGCTGAGATAGGCAGAGAGCCATCGTTTCTGATCGATGGCGGTCGCGACATGGGAATTGAAGTCGCAATAGGGGCATTTGGCGGCACAGAACGGCCAGTGAAGGTAGAGGCCGAACCCTCCGTGCCGCCAATCCTCGGTCATTTCGCGTCGAAAATCGTCACGAACTTGCGGAAAGCATCCGCACGGTGCGAAATCTCGTTCTTTTGAGCGGCATCCATCTCCGCGAAGGTCTGGTCATAGCCATCGGGCTGGAACATCGGGTCATAACCATGCCCTAGAGCGCCGCGCATCGGCCAAACCAGCTGACCTTCGACACGGCCGTCGAACACCTCGTCATGCCCGTCGGGCCAGGCGAGAACCAGGGTAGAGCGGAAACGCGCAGTCCGCGGCAGCTCCGCTTCGATCTCGTCGCAGGCTTTCCAGGTCTTTTCCATCGCCATGGTGAAGTCGCGCCCGTTGGGGGTGGTTGCCCAATCGGCCGTGTAAACGCCCGGCGCACCGTCGAGACAGTCGACTTCGATGCCGGAATCGTCCGCCAAGGCGGGCAGGCCGGTCGCATTCGCCGCGGCATGGGCCTTGATCCGCGCATTGCCGACGAAGGTGCTCTCGGTCTCTTCCGGCTCGGGGAGGTTCATCTCCTTCGCGCCGACGACCTCGACGCCGAAAGGCGCGAGGATCGCTTTGATCTCCTCGAGCTTTCCGGCGTTATGGGTCGCAACCAGCAGCTTCTTTTCGGTGAAGCTCCTCATCCGATGGCCGCTTTCTGCATTTCGACGAGCTTCGCCGCGCCTTCCTCGGCCAGATCGAGAAGCCGATCCATCTGTTCGCGCGAGAAGGTCGCGCCTTCCGCCGACATCTGCACTTCGATCAGCTTGCCAGCGCCAGTCATGATGAAATTCCCGTCGGTGCCCGCTTCGCTATCCTCGGCATAGTCGAGGTCGGCGACCGGCTGGCCCGCGTAAATCCCGCAGGACAGGGCTGCGACATGATCGAGCAGCGGATCGGAGGTGCAGGCGCCCGATTTCATCAGCTTGTTCGCGGCCAGACGCAGCGCGACCCAACCGCCGGTGATCGAGGCGCAGCGCGTGCCGCCATCGGCCTGGATCACATCGCAATCGACGACGATTTGACGTTCGCCAAGTGCCGAACGATCGACGCCAGCCCGCAGTGCGCGACCGATAAGACGTTGAATTTCAACGGTTCTTCCGCCTTGCTTGCCCGCAGCGGCCTCGCGACGGTTACGCGTGTTGGTCGCACGCGGCAGCATGCCGTATTCTGCCGTCACCCAGCCAAGGCCAGAGCCTTTGAGGAAAGACGGCGCGCGGTCTTCGATCGTGGCGGTGCACAGCACATGGGTGTCGCCCATTTTGATCAGGCAAGACCCTTCTGCGTGTTTCGTAACCCCGGTCTCGATTGAAATCGGGCGAAGTTCACTTAACTCTCTGCCGGATGGGCGCATCGTGGGGTCCTTTCTAATGAATTCACCCCATTTGATCGCCCATGCGCAGCGATGCAACCCCCGTGCCGTGATTGACCTTCGGCTTCGCGCGGCTTTAAGTCAGCAGGGATGAAGCGCGATGAGTGAACAGAACGATATTCTTTCCGAACTGAACGACCGCTCCCGCGAAGTGTTTCGCCGGGTGGTCGAAGGCTATCTCACGACCGGCGGTCCCGTGGGCTCGCGGAGCCTGACCCGAGAGATGAACGAGAAGCTGTCCGCGGCGACGATCCGCAACGTGATGCAGGACCTCGAATATCTCGGGCTTCTGGACAGCCCCCATGTCTCTGCAGGGCGTGTTCCGACCCAGACGGGTCTGCGGCTGTTCGTCGACGGGGTGATGGAGGTGAACCATCTCGGCGAAGAGGACCGGGCCGCGCTGGATGCCACGATGGGGGCGAATTCAGGCGATGTAGGGTCTTTGTTGGATCGGGTTTCGAATGCGCTTTCGGGGATGACGCAGGGCGCGAGCCTCGTTCTGACGCCGAAACACGAAGCCCCAATCCGGCATATCGAATTCGTCTCGCTCTCGCCCGACCGGGCGCTGGTGGTGCTCGTCTTCGCTGACGGTCAGGTGGAAAACCGCGTCTTCACGCCGCCGCTGGGTCAGACGCCGTCCTCGATGCGGGAAGCCGCGAATTTCCTCAACGCGATGGCGGAGGGGAAAACCCTGTCGGAGCTGCGCGGTCACATCGCCCGCGAAATCGCAAATCACCGCACCGAAATCGATTCGCTCGCGACCGAACTGATCGACAGCGGTCTGGCAGCCTGGGAGAACAAAGGCGAGCGCTACGAGCGGCTGATCGTGCGCGGTCGTGCCAATCTTTTGGGCTCCGAAGACGACCTCGACCGGATCCGCTCGCTCTTCGATGATCTCGAACGGAAACGTGACATCGCCGAATTCCTCGATCTGGCCGAGGATGGCGAAGGCGTGCGTATTTTTATTGGCTCAGAGAACAAACTTTTCTCTCTTTCGGGTTCCTCTTTGGTCGTCTCTCCATATATGAACGCTGACCGAAAGATCATTGGTGCGGTGGGCGTGATTGGGCCGACCCGGCTCAACTACGGGCGCATCGTGCCGATCGTGGACTACACAGCGCAACTGGTCGGGCGGATGATCTCCGGCCAGGGCAAAGGATGAATGGCATGAGCGAGAAAAAAGACGAGATTGCCGAGGATCAGGCGCATATCGACGAGAGTTTCGAAGATGTGATGGCCGAAGAGGCCGACGAGCTCGAGGCATTGCGTGCGGAGCGCGACGATTATCGCGACCGATTCATGCGCGCGCTGGCAGATGCCGAGAATGCGCGCAAACGTGCCGACAAAGAGCGTCAGGAAGCCTCGAATTACGGTGGGACGCGTCTAGCGCGCGACATGCTGCCCGTGTTCGACGCGCTCTCGCGTGCGCTCGAAGCCGCGAACGAGGACGTTCGTTCGCAGGCCGGGCCGTTCCTCGAAGGGGTCGAACTGACCCAGCGCGAATTGCTCAACGTGTTCGCCCGTCACGGCATCACCACGGTGGCGCCCGAGGTCGGCGAGAAATTCGACCCCCAGATGCACGAGGCGATGTTCGAAGCGCCCGCGCCCGGCACCAAGGCCGGGGACATCATTCAGGTCATGGAGAACGGCTTCATGATCCACGACCGGCTTCTGCGGCCGGCGAAAGTGGGCGTCAGCTCCACTCCGAAATCCTGATCGGACAGGCTGGGGGCGCTGCCCCCAGACCCCCGGGATATTTTCTCCAAAACGAAGATCACTCCGTGAGAAGCGCGCGAAGCTCGTAAAGGGCGTCGAGCGCATCTTTCGGTGTCATGTCGTCCGGAATGAGGGCTTTCAGCCGCTCTTCCAGCTCCGACGGTCCGGTCGGCGCGGCGGCGGGTTGCGGTGTGTTAGACACCGAAAACAGCGGCAGATCGTCAATCACCGCCTGTTTCTTGCCGCCACCTTCGCGTTCGCCTTTCTCCAGCGCATCGAGCACGATCCGGGCGCGTTCCACGACGGAATGCGGAAGCCCGGCGAGGCGCGCGACCTGAACGCCGTAGGAGCGGTCGGCGGCGCCTTTGCGAACTTCATGCAGGAAGATCACTTCGCCTTCCCATTCCTTGACCGCGACGGTCGCATTCTCGACGCCGTCCAGCTTGGCCGAAAGCGCGGTCATCTCGTGGTAATGGGTCGCAAACAGGGCGCGGCAGCGGTTGGACGCGTGCAGGTGCTCCATAACCGCCCAAGCGATCGAGAGCCCGTCATAGGTCGCGGTGCCGCGGCCGATTTCGTCGAGGATGACCAGAGCGCGGTCGTCGGCCTGATTGAGGATCGCGGCGGTTTCGACCATCTCGACCATGAAGGTCGACCGGCCCCGCGCCAGATCGTCCGCCGCACCGACACGGCTGAAGAGCTGAGACACAAGGCCGATATGGGCGGATTTCGCCGGAACGAAGCTGCCCGCTTGGGCTAGAAGCGCGATCAGGGCGTTCTGGCGCAGGAAGGTCGATTTACCGGCCATGTTCGGACCGGTGAGCAGCCAGATCGCAGGAGTCGCGCCCTCGGTGAGTTCGCAGTCATTCGCGATGAAGGGCTCGCCGGATTTTTTAAGCGAGGCTTCGACGACCGGATGGCGCCCGCCTTCGATCTCGAATGCGTGGCTGTCGTCGACGGTGGGCTCCGCCCAGTCTTCGTTGCGTGCAAGCGTCGCGAAAGCGCTGGCCAGATCGATTTCGGCCAGTGCGCGCGAGGCCTCGTTGATCGGGCCCGCGCGGTCGAGAATGGCCTTTCTTAGGCTGGAATAGAGCCTTTTTTCGATCTCGAGCGCATGATTTCCGGCATTGAGAATCCGGGTTTCGATCTCGCTCAGTTCGACGGTCGTGAACCGCACCTGGTTCGCGGTGGTCTGACGGTGGATGAAGCGTTCCGACAGCGGCGGGGCGAGCATCTTTTCGGCATGGGTGGCCGTGGTTTCGATGAAATAACCCAGCACGTTGTTGTGCTTGATCTTCAGCGAATTGATCCCGGTGGCCTCGATATACTCCGCTTGCATCTTGGCGATCACGCCGCGGCCTTCGTCGCGCAGCTGGCGCGTCTGATCGAGATCTTCGTCGTAACCCGTCGCGATGAAACCGCCATCGCGCGCGAGAAGCGGCGGTTCCGCGATAAGCGCCGCATCCAGCAGCGCGGTGAGGTCGTCATGGCCCGTGAGGGCTTTCGCAGCCTCGGCGAGCAGCGGCGGGGCCCCGACGGCGGCCACGGCTTCGGCGATCCGCTCGGCTTGCTCCAACCCGTTGCGGATCGCGGCCATGTCGCGCGGGCCGCCGCGGTCGAGGGAGAGGCGCGACAGCGCGCGATCCATATCGGGGCAACGCTTCAGATCGGTGCGGATATCTTCAGCAAATCGACCCTGTTCCAGCAGAAAACGTACGGAATCGTGTCGCGCATGGATCTCGCTCAGGTTCCGGGACGGGGCGGAGATCCGGCGTTCGAGAAGCCGTGCCCCCCCAGCCGTCACGGTGCGGTCGATCGCGTTGAGGAGCGAGCCTTCGCGTCCGCCGGACAGAGCCTGCGTCAGCTCCAGATTGCGCCGCGTGGCGGCGTCGATCTGCATCGCTGCGCCGCTGTCTTCATGCACGGGACGGCGCAGCAGGGGCAGCTTCCCTTTCTGCGTGATCTCGAGGTAATCGACGATCGCGCCCATCGCGGCCATCTCGGCGCGGGTGAAGCTGCCGAACGCATCCAGCGACCCGATCGAATAGAGCGACAGAAGCCGCGTCTCGGCGGCCTGACTATCGAAGCTCGCACGGGACAAGGGCGTCATCGCGGCCCGCATATCAGAGACTATTTCGGCGCAATCGGCCTCTTTGGCCTCGCTGACCAGAACTTCACGAGGCGCAAGCCGGGCCAGTTCCGGCCCCAGCCGTGACAGCGGACAGGGCGTCACGCGAAACTCGCCAGTGGAGATATCGACCCAGGCAATCGCGGCCTCGTCGCGCACTTCCGCCCAAGCGGCGAGGAAGTTGTGGCGACGCGCCTCCAGCAGGCTTTCCTCGGTCAGCGTGCCGGGGGTGACCAGCCGCACCACATCGCGCTTCACGACGGATTTCGAGCCGCGCTTCTTCGCCTCGGCCGGGTCCTCCATCTGCTCGGCGATCGCCACGCGGAAGCCTTTTCGGATCAGCGTCAGCAGGTAGCCCTCGGCCGCGTGCACGGGAACGCCGCACATCGCGATGTCCTCGCCCATGTGCTGACCGCGCTTGGTCAGCGCAATGTCGAGCGCGGAGGCGGCATCGACCGCGTCCTGAAAGAACATCTCGTAGAAATCACCCATCCGATAGAACAGGAGTGCGCCCGGATTGGCCTCCTTGATCCCCAGATACTGTTCCATCATCGGTGTGACGGTCGGCTTGGCCATGTGCCCCCCATTTGCTGGTCGCGCGACCCTACAAAACCCCGGATTCGGGCGCAATTCCGTTGAGTGACGGATCACGGGACGTTAAACGGGTTCGGACCTGCAGGAGGAGCCGGCCCAATGCCCAGCAAGAACCGTATCACGCCCGAGGAGGCCTTGGCCTATCACCTCGACCCGCATCCGGGGAAATACGACATCACCGCGTCGAAGCCCATGACATCGCAGCGCGATCTGTCGCTGGCCTATAGCCCCGGCGTCGCGGTTCCGGTGGAGGCGATCGCCGAGAACCCCGAACTGGCCTACGATTACACCGTGAAGGGGAACATGGTCGCCGTGATCTCGAACGGCTCGGCCATTCTAGGGCTTGGCAATCTCGGGGCGCTGGCCTCGAAACCGGTGATGGAGGGCAAGGCGGTTCTCTTCAAGCGGTTCGCCGATGTGAACGCGATCGATATCGAGCTCGATACCGAGGATGCCGACGAGATCATCAACGCGGTGAAGCTGATGGGGCCGACTTTCGGGGGGATCAACCTCGAGGATATCAAGGCGCCGGAATGTTTCATCATCGAGCAGCGTCTCAAGGAGTTGATGGACATCCCGGTGTTCCACGACGATCAGCACGGCACGGCGGTGATCTGTGCGGCGGGGTTGATCAACGCGCTGGAGCTGTCGGGCAAGAAGATCGAGGACTGCAAGATCGTGCTGAATGGCGCGGGCGCTGCGGGCATCGCGTGCCTTGAGCTTGTGAAGGCGATGGGCGCGAAGCACGACAATTGCATCATGTGCGACACCAAGGGCGTGATCTATCAGGGCCGCACCGAGGGCATGAACCAGTGGAAATCGGCCCATGCGGCGGTGACCGAGGCGCGCTCGCTCGAAGAAGCGATGGAAGGCGCGGATGTGTTCCTCGGCGTGTCGGCCAAGGGCGCGGTGACGCCCGAGATGGTGCAGTCGATGGCCGACAATCCGGTGATCTTCGCGATGGCGAACCCGGATCCGGAGATCACGCCGGAAGAGGCGCAATCGGTGCGCCCGGATGCGATCGTGGCGACGGGGCGGTCGGACTATCCGAACCAGGTGAACAACGTCCTCGGGTTTCCCTACCTGTTCCGCGGCGCGCTCGACATCCACGCCCGCGCGATCAATGACGAGATGAAGATCGCCTGCGCCAACGCCTTGGCGGAACTGGCGCGCGAGGATGTGCCCGACGAGGTCGCGATGGCCTATGGGCGCAAGCTCAGCTTCGGGCGCGATTACATCATCCCGACGCCTTTCGATCCGCGGCTGATCCACGTGATCCCGCCGGCGGTCGCGAAAGCCGGGATGGATACCGGTGTCGCGCGGCGTCCGATCATCGACATGGAAGGCTACGCCCAAAGCCTGAAAGCCCGGATGGACCCGACCGCGTCGATCCTGCAGGGCATCCAGAGCCGTGCGCGTCAGGCGCAGGCGAAGATGATCTTTGCCGAGGGCGATGACGAGCGGGTGCTGCGCGCCGCCGTGGCCTATCAGCGCTCCGGCATGGGCGAGGCGCTTGTCGTCGGCCGCGAGCAGGATGTGAAGGAAAAGCTCGAAGCCGCTGGCTTGGGCGATGCCTATCGCGAGCTGCGCGTGGTGAATGCGGCCAACTCCAAGCATACCGTGACCTACAAGGACTTCCTGTATAAGCGCCTTCAACGGCAGGGCGTGGACCGCGAGGATGCGCATAAGCTGGCGACGCGCGACCGGCATGTCTTCGCGGCGCTGATGCTGGTGCATGGGCATGGCGACGCGATGGTCACGGGCGCGACCCGGAAATCGGCGCATGTGCTGGAACTGATCAACAAGGTGATCGACGCGAAGCCCTCGGACGGGGCGGTCGGGATCACCGCCCTGCTAAACAAGGGTCGCGTCGTGTTGATCGGCGATACGCTGGTGCATGAATGGCCCGACGAGAACGATCTGGCCGATATCGCGACGGCGGGCGCGCATGTGGCGCGGGGTCTGGGCCTCGAGCCGCGCGTGGCCTTCTGCTCCTTCTCGACCTTCGGCTATCCGGTCTCGGAACGGGCCACGAAGATGCATGTCGCGCCGAAGGTGCTCGACGCGCGCGGGGCGGATTTCGAGTATGATGGCGAGATGACCGTCGATGTGGCGCTCAACATGGATCAGATGAAGAACTATCCGTTCTGCCGTCTGACCGGCCCTGCCAACATTCTCGTCGTGCCGGCACGCCATTCGGCTTCGATCTCCGTGAAACTGATGCAGGAGATGGCGGGTGCGACCGTGATCGGCCCGATCCTGACCGGGACGAGCCACGCGGTGCAGCTGTGCTCGACCACGTCGACGGTGAACGACATCCTCAACATGGCGGCGCTTGCTTCGTGCAAGCTGTGCCTGAAGGACTGAATTGAAAAGGCGCGCGGTGATCCGCGCGCCTGTTTCGCTTTATCCCAGCGCGTAGCCCGTGCCGCGCACCGTGCGCACCGGATCATCCCCGCCATTGGCCATCAGCGCCTTGCGCAGCCGCCCGACATGGACGTCGATGGTGCGGGTGTCGACATAGATGTCGCGCCCCCATACCCGGTCGAGCAGTTGATCGCGGGTCCAGACGCGGCCCGGTTTTTCCATCATCGTCGAGAGCAGCCGGAACTCGGTCGGCCCGAGTTTCAGCGGCTGGCCGTTGCGGAAGACGCGATGTTCCTCGGCATCGAGGATGATGTCCTCGAAGCTCAGCCGCTCGCCCATCGTCGCGGGCCGCGTGCGGCGCAGCTGGGTGCGCACGCGGGCCATCAGCTCGACGACCGAATAGGGTTTCACGACGTAGTCATCCGCGCCGGTTTCCAGCCCCCGCACCCGGTCCACCTCTTCGGAGCGGGCGGAGAGCATGATGACCGGAATATTGCGGGTCTCGGAATTGGCCTTCACGCGGCGACAGATCTCGATGCCGGAGACATTGGGCAGCATCCAGTCCAGCACGATCAGATCGGGCTTCTCCTCCTTCAGGAACAAGAGGCCTTCGTCTCCGTTCTCCGCCATCACGACGCGAAACCCTTCGGCTTCGAGGTTGTAGCTGAGCACTTCGCGCTGGGCGTTTTCGTCTTCAACCACAAGGACACAGGGTTGTTGGGCTGGCGACATTTCTCAGGTCTCCGTCACATTACGCTCGAGCTTTTCGGGCGCGCGTCTTCCGGCATTTCGCCGGTCACGAGGTAGATCACCTGCTCGGCGATCGTTGTCGCATGATCGCCCATCCGCTCGATGTTCTTCGCGATGAAATGCAGGTGCATGCAGGGCGTGATGTTGCGCGGATCTTCCATCATGTAGGTCAGGAACTCGCGGAACAGCGCGTTATACATCTGGTCAACTTCAAGATCGCGCTCGCGCACATCGGCGGCCAGTTTCGGGTCGCGCTGGATATAGGCGTCGAGCGCGTCTTTCAGCATCGCTTCTGTCGTGCCCGCCATGCGGCGGATCGCGGTCGCGGTGCCGCTGATCTGCGGCCCGTCGGACAGAACCTGCGTGCGCTTGGCGATGTTCTTCGCGTAATCGCCGACTCGTTCGAGGCTGGCAGAAATCTTGATGACAGAAAGCGCCATGCGCAGGTCGCGTGCGGCGGGGGCCCGCAGGGCGATCAGGCGCGCGGCCTCTTCGTTGATCTTCTCTTCCAGCTCGTCGACGGCACGGTCGCGGGCCCGGATCTGCTCGGCCAGTTCGAGATCGCGCACTTCGAGGGCGCGGGCGCTTTCAAGGATCTGCTCCTCGACGAGGCCGCCCATTTTGACGACCAATGCCTGCACCGCCTCAAGGTCGCGGTCGAAGGCGGAAAGAATGTGCTCGCTCATGATTATTTGCCTCCTCAGCCGATCCGGCCGGTAATGTAGCTTTCCGTCCGGCTGTCGGACGGGTTGGTGAAAATCTTGTCCGTGTCGTCGTATTCGACGAGGTTCCCGAGGTGGAAGAACGCGGTCTTCTGACTAACGCGCGCTGCCTGCTGCATCGAGTGCGTCACGATCACCACCGAGAAATTCGCGCGAAGCTCGTCGATCAGTTCCTCGACCTGCGCGGTCGCGATCGGGTCGAGCGCCGAGCAGGGCTCGTCCATCAGCAGCACTTCCGGCGAGGTCGCCACGGCGCGCGCGATGCACAGGCGCTGCTGCTGACCGCCCGAAAGCCCGGTGCCGGGCGCGTGCAGGCGATCTTTCACCTCGTTCCACAGCGCGGCCTTGCGCAGCGAGTCCTCGACCACCTGATCCAGCTCGGCCTTGTTCTTCGTGAGACCGTGGATTTTCGGGCCGTAGGCCACGTTGTCGTAGATCGACTTCGGGAAGGGGTTCGGTTTCTGGAACACCATGCCGACCTTGGCGCGCAGCTGCACCGGGTCGACGCGCTTGTCGTAGATGTCTTCGCCGTCGAGTTTGATGTCGCCCTCGACGCGGCAGATATCGATCGTGTCGTTCATCCGGTTCAGGCAGCGCAGGAAGGTCGACTTCCCGCAGCCCGAGGGGCCGATGAACGCGGTGACGGTCTTGTCGAGAATATCGACATCGACGTCCTTGATCGCGTGGGTGTCGCCGTAATGGACCTGCACGTTGCGTGCGGTGATCTTGATGTCGTCAGTGGTCACGGCTCTCTCCGTCAGGCTCATGTCTTCCATGTTTCTCGCGCTCCCTTACCAGCGACGCTCGAATTTGCGTCGCAGGATGATGGCGATGATGTTCATGCCCAGAAGGAAGATCAGCAGAATGATGATACCTCCCCAGGCGCGTTCGTAAAATGCCGGGTCGGCGCGCTTGGCCCATTCGTAGATCTGCGCGGGCATGGCCGAGTTGGGCGAGACGAAGCCGTCGAGGAACCCGTCCGGCGAATTGGTCGCGATATAGCCCACCATCCCGATCAGCAGGAGCGGCGCGGTCTCGCCCAAGGCCTGCGCCAGACCGATGATCGTGCCGGTCAGGATGCCGGGCATCGCCAGCGGCAGAACGTGGTGGAAGACCGATTGCATCTTCGATGCGCCAACGCCGAGGGCTGCGTCGCGGATCGAAGGCGGCACGGCTTTCAGCGCGGCGCGGGTCGAGATGATGATCGTCGGCAGGGTCATCAGCGTCAGCACGAGGCCACCGACCAGCGGAGCCGATTGCGGCAGATGCGCGAATTGGATGAACACCGCGAGGCCGAGGATACCGAAGACGATCGAGGGCACGGCTGCGAGGTTCGAGATATTCACCTCGATCAGGTCGGTGATGCGGTTCTTCGGTGCGAATTCTTCCAGATAGATCGAGGCGGCGACCCCGATCGGAAGGGCCAGCACCAGCACCACCAGCATCATGTAGAAAGAGCCCAGCATCGAGATCCCGATCCCGGCCTGTTCGGCGCGGCTGTCGGACGCGTCGGCGCCGAAGATGAAGGCCCAGTTGAAACCTTTGTGGATGATGCCCGCATCGCGCAGCTGATCGACGAGGTCGAGCTGCGCCACGGTGATGTTCTTGTCCTTGGCGATTTCGTCGCGATGCACCCGGCCCTTGAGGTAGCTATCCACCCGCGACGAGGCGAGGATCTTGAAATCTACCGTCGTGCCGATCAGCGACGGGTCGGCGAGGACCGCGTCGCGCACCTGGCTCGCAGCCGAGGCCGAGATCAGGTTCTTCATGTCCTTCGCCTTGGCGAGATCGGTCGTCGCGCCGGATTTCTCCACCGCGTCGAGCAGGCCTTTCTCGATCAAAGGCTTATAGGTGAAGGTGGTGGCCTTCTTCAGATCCTCCGGATCGCGGTTGCCCTTCTTGTCGAGCTTCGCGGCGTCCAGATAGACCGGAACTTCCACAAACGTCTGCTGAAACGCGGTGGCGCCGTTGGAGACGATCGTCACCAGCAGGATCACGAGGAAAGCGAGGCCGATCCCGATCGCGCCGATGCCGAGCGCCTTGAAGCGCTTCTCGGAGGCGTTGCGGCGTTTCGTGCGCGCATCGACATGATGCAGCGAACGCGTCGCGGGCTGGCTTGCGCCGTGTTGGGTCGCATCACTCATTCGTATTGCTCCCGGTATTTGCGCACGATGTAGAGCGCGAAGATGTTGAGCCCGAGCGTCAGGACGAACAGCGTCATGCCGAGCGCGAAGGCGACCAGCGCCTCGGGGGAGGCGAAATCGGCGTCACCGGTCAGCTGCGAAACGATCTTGGCGGTGACGGTGGTCATCGCGTCGAACGGGTTCATGCTGAGCCGCGCGGCGGCGCCGGCGCCCAAAACCACGATCATCGTCTCGCCAATGGCGCGCGAGGTCGCCAGAAGCACGGCGCCGACGATGCCGGGCAGGGCGGCAGGCAGGATCACCTGCTTGATCGTTTCGGATTTCGTCGCGCCGAGACCATAGGAGCCGTCGCGCAAGCTTTGCGGCACCGCGTTGATGATGTCGTCGGACAGCGAGGAGACGAAGGGGATCAGCATGATGCCCATCACCAGACCCGCGGTCATCACCGCCGTGCCCGCATGCATCCAGCCGCCATCGGCCATCGCAGCGGTCGGGCCATTCGCGCCGAAGATCGACAGCAGGAACGGGCCCACGGTCAGCAGGGCGAAAAGGCCGTAAACGATGGTCGGGATACCGGCGAGCACTTCGAGCAGCGGTTTCACGACGCCGCGCACCGATTTGGTCGCGTATTCCGACAGGTAGACGGCGGCGAAGAGCCCGATCGGCACCGCGACCAGAAGGGCCACCAGCGAGATGTAGAGCGTGCCCCAGAGAAGCGGCAGGATACCCAACTCCGATCCGCCCCCGAAACTCGGCGACCAGGTCGTGCCGAAGAAGAAATCGGAGATCGGATAGAGGCGGAAGAACTCGATCGTGTTGAAAACCAGCGACAGTACGATGCCGATCGTGGTCAGGATCGCGATGGAGGCCGCGGCGATCAGCAGAACGCGCACGCCTTTTTCGACCGTGTTGCGCGCGCGGAAATCCTTGTTCGTGCGCAGGTAAGCGAAGGTAAAGCCCGCGATGGCTGCCAGCAGGACCAGTACCGTCATCGCCAGATCGCCCGTCGAGGTCATGCCGCGATAGGTCTGTGCCGCGTTCAGCGTCGCCGGATCGACACTGGAGCCGAGCGCGACCCCGACCGAGCCGAGTATTTCGCGCAGGTCCGTGGTTTGTAGATCGATATTCGCTGCTTGCCGTGCGCTCAGCGCGCCTTGGGCAATTGCGGTGTCGAGACCATCCGCGACGCGCCGGACATCGGACATCACGAGGCTCATGTTCGAGCCATCCAGCAGCGCATCGGGGATTTCGGCGGAGACCCGAGTATTCACGATCAGCGGCTGCGCCACCATCCAGACCAGCAGCAGGAGAAGAGCCGGCACGGCGGTGAACATCGCGACGTTGAAGCCGTAGTAATTCGGCAGGCTGTGCAGAGACCGTCGGTCTTCGCCTGCCGAATGCAGCGCACGCATTCGGCCCATCACGAAGCCGACGACTGCCAGCACGACCACGATCACAACGATCCACAAAACAGGCATTTCAGCCCCACCAGTTGAAAATAACCAAAAAGGAAAAAGGGGGCAGCGAAATAAGCCGCCCCCTGAAGATAGCGGTCTCGATTACGAGCCCGAACCCATGGTCACTTCGTTCGCCACGGCATCCTGGGTCTTGGCCAGTTCCGGGTCAGCAACGAGGCCGTACTGAGCGAGCGGGCCGTCGGGGCCAGCGATCTCGTCGGAGACGAAGAACTCAGCGTATTCCTTCAGGCCGGGGATCACGCCGATATGCGCTTTCTTGACGTAGAAGTAGAGCGGACGCGACACCGGGTACTCGCCCGAAGCGATGGTCTCGGTCGAGGGCTCGACGCCCGACATGGTCGCGACTTTCAGCTTGTCGGTGTTGTTCTCGTAGAACGCCAGACCGAAGACGCCGATGCCGTTCGGGTTGGAACCGATACGGGCGAGGGTCTCGGTGTAGTCGCCGTCGATGTCGACAGCCTTGCCGTCGGTGCGGACTTCCATGCAGGCCTTGCCGGCTGCTTTTTCGTCCATGCCCGAAGCGATGAAGGCTTCTTTCGCGCCGGTCGCTTCACAGCCAGCTTCCAGAACCTTCTCTTCGAAGACTTCACGGGTGCCGTGCTTGGTGCCCGGGATGAAGGCGATGATGTCGGCATCCGGCAGGTCGGAGTTGAACTCGTTCCACTTGGCGTAGCCGTTGTCGACGATTTCGCCGTCCTTCAGGACCTTCGCGCCGAGCGCGTTGAAGATGTCCGAGGGGGTGAAAGCGTTGAAGGCCGGGCCGTCTTTTTGCGACGCGAAGACGATGCCGTCATAGCCGATGCGGACTTCCATGATGTCGGTGACGCCGTTGTCGGCGCAGGTCGCGACTTCTTTGTCCTTGATCTTGCGCGAAGCGTTCGCGACGTCGATCGTGTTTTCGCCAACGCCTTCGCAGAAGCGCTTCAGGCCAGCCGAGGAGCCGCCCGATTCCACGACCGGGGTCGGGTAATCGAAGTTTTCACCGAAAGCTTCGGCGACGATGGAGGCGTAGGGCAGCACGGTCGAGGAACCGGCGACCTGGATGTTGTCACGCGCGAAAGCGGCGGTGCCCGAAGCGGCAACGATCGCGATCGCGGAGGCGGCGAGGTTGAACGATTTCATAGATCACTCCCAGTGTTCTGAAATTTGGGCCGTCGAGTGGCCTCAGCGCGGTCCTAGGGGTCTTCGGTGACGCTTATGCAAACATTATGTAACAGCTATGTGACAATCTACGAGTCCGTGAAGGTTCGTGATCAGCCCCGCGAAATCGCCTGTGCAATCAGGACGGGAACCTCACGATGGGCCCCAATCTCGGGCAAAAGGCGCCCCCGATAGCTAGCTGCTTGCAAGGCCTCAGGAATATCGCCTGTCACATGTCCTGCCCGCAGCGCGAAGAAGGGCAGACACACGCCTTCCGGGTGCGCGCGGGCCACGTCTTCGAGGAACGGGGGCTCTTCGATCAAGGCCACATGAATCTCCGGCATGGCGGAATTGCGGCCCAAGGTTTCGGCCATGTCGTAAACCGAATTGCGCGATTTTCGCGATATTTTCGACCCGTGCGCCACGAGAATCAGGGGCGCCTCGGCGGGGATGTCCTCCGAGGCGCGCGCCTCGAAGATCACTCTGGTCAGCAGATCGGGCAGCGCAGGATCGACGCCGAACGGCTCCAACTGGCGCGCTTGCGAGCCTGCAGCTTCCAGCCGGCGCGGAAGTTCGGTCTTGGTGAACCAGCCCTGCGCCATGAAATACGGGTAGATCACCGGATTATCGTGCCGCGCCAAGGCGGCCTCCAACGATCCCGGCTTTGCAAGGGTCGCGGCGTCTATCTTGCGTCCCGGCATCTCCTCCGAGACCTTATTGGCCAAGGAAATCAGAGCCTTCTCCTGAGTTTCAGGCTCGGACGGGGATCCATGGGCGACGAGAATGACCGGCTGCATACCCCTAGATTAGCGCAGCAGCGCCCTATGGCAATCACGCGTTTGCGGCGTGAGTTTTCGGTTAACGCCCTGAATTTTAGGAATATTGTCCGTAGATGCCATTTGCGCGACCGCATCTTTGCATATACGCATAAGGCAGAGGCCAGGATGGCCAGACCCGAGATTTAGTTTCACGTGTGGTGCGTAGGGGTGCACGTGGGTGAAGGAGGGTTCTGGCTGGGGTGCCGGAACCCTCCTGTTTTATCCGGTTCAGGTCGGATCGGTCTCGCCCATCTCGCAGACGATCTTCCATTCCTCTTCGGTGACCGACTGAACCGACAGCCGCATCGAGGTCACAAGCGACATCTCCGACAGGCGCGGCTCGCCTTTCACGTCGGCCAGCGTGACCGGCTTGGTGAAGGGTCGCACCGCCTTGAGGTCCACGCAATCCCAGCGTGGATCGTCGGTCGTGGAATCCGGATGGCTCTCGGCCACGATCTCGCAGATCCCGACGACCTCCTTGCCGATATTCGAATGGTAGAACAGGCCGCGATCGCCGATCTTCATCTCGCGCATGTTGTTGCGCGCGAGATAGTTGCGGATGCCGTCCCATTCCTCACCCGCATCGCCCTTGGCGACCAGATCGTCCCAGGAAAACTTGTTGGGTTCCGATTTGAACAGCCAGTACCGCATCAGCCGATCACCTTCTTCCATGCCTTGACCTGCACGTCCGCGAACAGCCCCGCCTTGGCATAGGGATCGTTCGCGGCCCAGTCCTGCGCGGCCTCGAGGCTGTCGACCTCCACGATCACGAGCGAGCCGACCATCTGGTCATTCTCGAGAAACGGGCCCGCCATGAAGACCACGCCGGTCTCTTCGATATAGGCGAGGTGCTTCTCGCGGTTGTCCATCCGGGTTTGCAGAGCGCCGGGCTTGTCGCGGCAGATCACGGCAAAATACATCTCATTCCTCCTTCAAGGGGCGGGCGAGCAGAGCCTGCATCGCCTCATCCACGCTGATTGACTGTTCGGTAAGGGCCATAACCATCGCGGCGACCGGAATTTCCAGCCCGCGCGCATGGGCCAGCTTGTTCAGGGCCTGCGCGGTCGCGGCCCCCTCGACGGTGATCGAGGGATCGAAGGCTTCGCCCGCGCCGATCGCGTGGCCCAGCCGGAAATTGCGCGATTGCGCCGAGGTGCAGGTCAGCACCAGATCGCCAAAGCCCGACAGGCCCGACAGCGTCTCTGGCCGGGCGCCGAGTTCCGTCGCAATCCGCAACATTTCGGCGAAACCGCGGGTCATCAGCGCGGCGCGCGCGGAATCCCCGAGCCCCGCGCCGATTACGGTACCCGCTGCGATCGCGTAGACATTCTTCAGCGCGCCGCCGAGTTCCGCCCCGGTCGTGTCGGTCGTGCGATACAGCCGCAGCGTCGGTGTCGACAGCTCGGCCTGCAGTTCCTCAGAATGATCGGCGCAGGCCAGCGTCAGGGCGGTCGGAAGGCCGCGCGCGATATCGCCGGCAAAGCTCGGCCCGGTCAGCACGGCAGCCCGCGCGCCCGGCACTTTCGCGCGGATCAGGGCCGTCGGCCCTTGGCCGGTGGACAGGTCGATCCCCTTGGAGCAGGAGACCAGAGTCTTGCCCGCAAGGGTGTCGGAGTGGGTGTCGAGAAACCCGGCCATCTTCTGCATCGGCATCGCGAGGAGCAGCGTCTCAGCCTGCAGCGCATCTGCGATTTCCGCCGAAACAGTGACGTTCTCGGGCAGTTTGACACCCGGAAGGCGGCGCGCGTTTTCACCGCTCTCGCGCATGGCCTGCACATGCTCGGCATCGCGCGCCCAAAGGGTCACCGGCCCGTTTTGCGACAGCGTCACCGCCATCGCCGTGCCGAAAGCGCCCGCGCCCAGGACCGAAATACTCATGCCTTGGCCCCCTTCTTTCCCGATCCAAGAAGCGGCGCGGCGCTGCGATCCAGCGGCCAGCGGGGGCGGGCGGTCAGGTCCATCCCGTCTTGCGCGCCACTGCGGAACCGTTCGATCCCGGCCCATGCGATCATCGCCGCGTTATCGGTGCAAAGCTTCAAGGGCGGGGCCACGAAATCCGCGCCCATTTCACGTGAAACAGCCTCTAATCCAGCCCGAATAGCCTGATTTGCCGCGACACCGCCTGCGACCGCGAAGCCGGGGTTGGCGGGTGCGAGTTTCAGGTATTCCGCCAAGGCGCGCCGTGATTTCTCGATCAGGACATCCGCGATCGCCTGCTGAAAACCGGCGCAAAGATCGGCGCGGATCTGGCGCGGCAGCCCGCCATGCTCTGCCACCACCTGATCGCGGGCGCGCAGCAGCGCGGTCTTCAGCCCAGAGAAGGACATATCGCAGCCCGGCCGATCCAGAAGGGGGCGCGGGAAGGCAAACGCCTTGGGATCGCCCTTGCGCGCCTCTGCCTCGACCGACGGTCCGCCGGGTTGGGGCAGGGCCATCAGCTTCGCCGCCTTGTCGAAGGCCTCGCCCGGCGCGTCGTCGATCGTGCCGCCGAGGCGCGAGAAATCCTCCGGCCCTTTCGCGATCAGGAACTGACAATGCCCGCCGGAGACCAGCAGCATCAGATAGGGAAAAGCGAGCCCATCGGTCAGGCGCGGGGTCAGCGCATGGCCCGCCAAGTGGTTCACGCCGACCAGCGGCAGACCCGCCCCGGCGGCGAGGCCCTTGGCGCACATCACGCCCGACATCACCCCGCCGATCAGCCCCGGACCCGCCGTCACCGCAATGCCATCCAGCGCGTCGAGCCCAAGCCCAGCCTCTTCCAACGCCTCTTCGACGCAGAGATCGAGCTTCTCGGCATGGGCGCGCGCGGCGATTTCGGGGACCACGCCGCCGAAGGCCGCATGCAGATCGGTCTGCCCGGCGACGACGCTCGAGAGGATCTCCGGCTTGCCATCCGTCAGGCGCACGATCGCCGCTGCCGTATCGTCGCAGCTCGATTCCAGCCCGAGAAAGGTCAGCGTATCGGTCATCGGGGCGCCTGTTGCGTGGGTTATCCAACGCAGGTAACACCGGGGAAGCGTTCGCACAATCCCGGGGCGGTGGATGGACAGCCAGCCTGAGAGACCGATTCTCCTCGTCACGCGACCCGCCGTCGCGGCAGAAGGATTCGTCGAGGCATTTCGCAACAGGTTTGGGCAGGATTGGCCTGTCATCGTCTCTCCGCTCACGGAGATCGAGCCTTTAGACACGCCGATACCCGAGTTTCAGACCGCAATCTTCACCTCGCAAAATGCCGTGGCCGCCTTCCGACGACTGGCTCAGGGACAAGGCCGCCGCGCCTATTGCGTGGGACAGCGCACGGCGCAGGCGGCGCGCGAGGCCGGGTTCGTTGCCATCGCCGGGCCGGGCGATGCGGAGGCGTTGAGCGAAATGATCGCGCAGCGGGAGCTCGGCGGAAAACTGCTGTTTCTGAGGGGAGAGCAGGTCGCCTTCGATCTCGAAAATCGGCTGAATTCCGCCGGAATAGAGACTGAATCTGCGATCATTTACCGCCAGGTCTCACGCCCGTTGAGCGGTGAGGCGCAGGGGGTTCTGCGCGCATCGCGCCCTGTTTTAGTGCCGATTTTCTCGCCAAATGCGGCGGATCGCTTCCTAAATTCTATGCCCGATGCGCTCAAGCCGCCGCTCTTTGTCGCAGCCATGAGCGAGGCAGTGGCGTCTCGCCTCAAAAGCGCTAGCTTGTGCCATCTGGAAGTTGCCCCGCATCCCGATGCGCAAGGGATGCTCGATGCGCTTGCCGTCTTGCTGCAAAGGCAAAAGGCGGGTTGAGCAGTCGCGGACTGACTTCTAAGTTGATGTGAACGCGCAATTTGGTGCGGCAGTGGAGGGCTTAGACGATGGCGAAACGGACAACCGGAAAATCTTCCGACGCGAACAAGCCGGAAGACGCGAAATCGACGACCGAGTCCGAGACCAAATCTGACGCCACTTCTTCGCAAACCACGCCGAAGGACACGAAGGCCCCGACGACGCCCGAAGCGACGGACAAGTCGAGCGCGGCTGCGTCCAGCAAGCCCGCTGCGGCATCGAAATCGAGCACGCCTGCGAAGTCGTCCTCCACGTCTACGCCAGCGACCAAAGCGGATACCTCCAAGAGCCCGAGCGGGACCGCCAAGCCGACCTCCACGCCGGCAACCAAGGCGGAGACCCCTGCGAAATCCGATCCGGCACCGAAGTCCGGCGCCACGCCTGCGAAGGCCGAGACGACCTCGACCCCGGCCACGACCAGTGCAAAACCGGAGGCCGAGCCGAAGAAGTCGACCGCAAGCGGCGCATCGGAAGATAAAGCGCAGGCCGCGAAGCCCGCGAGCGCTGCGACGACAAGCAGCGCCACGACCACCGACAAGACCCCGCCGAAAAGCGATACGGCAAAGGCGAGCACCTCGCCCCAGCCGGTGATCGAAAAGCGCGGCGGGTTCGGCTCTGCTTTCCTGGGCGGCGTGATTGCGGCGGTGATCGGCGCAGGCGTCGCGATCTGGGCGATCCCCAATCTGCCGCCGCAACTTTCCGGATGGTTGCCGACCGCACCGGCCCCGGTGGACGAGGCGGCCATTCAAGCCAAGCTCGATGACCAATCGAAGCAAATTGGCCAACTCTCCGAAGAGATTGCGACCCTGAAATCGTCGCAGCCGCCCGCGCCCGATCTGTCGGGCGTTCAAGGCGCACTCGATCAGGTTAACGCGGATATCCGGGCGAACAAATCCGCGCTGGAGGATCTGAAATCGCAGATCGCGTCGCTGCAGACCGACACTGGCGGCAGCGCGGCGCAAGCCGAGATCGAAGCGGCCGCGAAAGCCGCCGAAGCCCGGATCAAAGAAGCCGAAGCGCAGGCGCAGAACCTGAAATCGCAAAGTGAAGCGGCTGCCAAGGCGGCGATGACGCAGGCTGCGGCGGCGCGCGTGAAAGCGGCGCTGGATGCGGGCACGTCGCTTGACGCGCCGCTGGCCGATCTGCGCGACGCAGGTGTGGACATCCCGGCGGCGCTCAGTGGTGACATTCCGAGCCTGCAGTCGCTGCAATCGAGCTTCCCGGACTCCGCGCGGGCCGCACTTCAAGCGGCGCGCCGCACCGAGACGGGCGGCTCGATCAGCGATCGCGTCGGCGCCTTCCTTCTGGCTCAGACCGGGGCACGCTCGGTCGCGCCGAAAGAGGGCGATAGCGCAGATGCGGTGCTGTCGCGGGCGCAGGCCGATGTCGACCGGGGGGCCTTGTCCGAGGCGCTCGACGAGATTGCGAAACTGCCCGACCCCGCGCAGGAGGCGATGTCCGACTGGGTGAACCAGGCGAAAGCACGGGTGGCTGCGATCGACGCGGCCAACCAGCTTGGCGCGACGCAATAAGGAGACAGACATGATCTGGTCATTCATCAAAATCGCGCTGTTTCTGATTGTCGTCGCCGCGGCGACCCTGGGCCTCGCGCATCTCGCCGAGATGACGGGCGGTCTGCGGATCACGACGCTCGGTATGGAATTCACCTTGGGCCCGCTGCAGGCGGTGATCGCCGCGATCATCCTCTTCATCGCGATCTGGATCGTGATCCGGGTCGTCGGTCTGGTGGTCGCCTTCCTGCGCTTCCTCGCGGGCGACGAAACCGCGATCACCCGCTATTTCGACCGGCATCGCGAACGCAAAGGCTATCAGGCTTTGTCCGAAGGGCTGCTTGCGGCGGCGTCCGGCGAGGGCAAGCTCGCCATGTCGAAAGCGGCGAAGGCCGAGCGCTATCTGCAACGTCCGGAGCTGACCAACCTTCTCACCGCGCAGGCGGCGGAAGCCTCGGGCGACTCGAAGAAAGCGACCGAAGTTTACAAACGGCTCCTCGCGGATGACCGCACGCGGTTCGTGGGGATTCGCGGGCTGCTGCGCCAGAAGCTCGAAGAGGGCGATACCGAAACGGCGCTGAAGCTCGCGCAGAAAGCTTACGCGATCAAGCCGCGTCACCGTGAAGTTCAGGATACGCTTCTGGGGCTGCAGACTGAGACGGGCGACTGGAAAGGCGCGCGGGAGATTTTGCAGGCGAAGATGCGTCAGGGTGAATTGCCGCGTGACGTGCATAAGCGCCGCGATGCTGTCCTTGCGCTGCAAGAGGCAAAGGGCGTCTGGCAGGAAGGCGCGAGCGTCGAGGCGCGCGAAGCTGCGATTTCGGCCGCCAAAGCGTCGCCCGATCTGGTGCCTGCGGTCGTGATGGCGGCGCGCGCCTATATCGACAAGGGCAAGAAAGGCGCGGCGGAGCGTATCTTGCGGAAGGCTTGGGAAGTGCGGCCGCATCCGGATCTTGCGACCGCTTTCGCGGAGATTACCCCGGATGAGACGCCTGACGCACGGCTGAAGCGATTCTCGAAGCTGCTTTCGAGCCGTCCTGATCATGAGGAAACCCGCCTTCTGAAAGCGGAACTGAACATCGCGGCCGAAGATTTCCCGGCGGCGCGCCGGGCGCTGGGCGATCTCGTCGAGACACATCCGACGGCCCGGTCGCTGACGATCATGGCGGCGGTCGAGCGTGGCGAAGGGGCGGAGGATGTCGTCGTGCGCGGGTGGTTGGCCCGGGCCCTGACTGCACCGCGCGGTCCGCAATGGTGCTGCGACAAATGTCAGAACATTCAGTCCGAATGGACGCCGATCTGCGACAATTGCGGTGGCTTCGACACGCTCAGCTGGCGCGAGCCGCAACAGGCGCAGTCGCCGCTGCCGCATGGGGCAGAGATGCTGCCTTTGATCGTGGGCAAGCCGAGTGCCGAACCCTCGCCCAAGAAAGAGGATGAAACCGAAGACGCCCCCATTCAGGACGCGGAAATCGTCGATCCGCCGAAGGAGGAAGGCGGGGCTGCAAGCGCATCGAAGGAGACGCAAAGCGGAACTGCGACAGCTTGATCATTTTGGGGCTACACATCCCCGAAAGAGCATGGTAATCGCCCGCCACAGTGCCGGTGTAGCTCAGCTGGTAGAGCACGTCATTCGTAATGATGGGGTCGTAGGTTCGAGTCCTATCACCGGCACCACTTCCTGAAAGTTCAGGCGCAGAGGCGGAACCGCAAGGTTCCGCTTCGCTTGTTTCAGGGCAGTCGTTCTCGAGGCTTCAGATCAATTCACGACGAATTCTGCATGCAACGCGCCCGCAGCATTGATGCTCTTGAGGATGTCGATCATGTCGCGCGGGCTCACGCCGAGCGCGTTGAGCCCCGCGACCAATTCCGATAGCGAGCTGCCCTGGGGGACTTCGGCCATGCGAATGCCTGGCTCTTCTGTGAGAGTCGCCTGCGATCTGGGGACGACGACCGTATCTCCTTGCGAAAACGGGTTGGGCTGCACCACGAGGGGGCTTTCCTCCACTTTGAGGGTCAGATTTCCCTGACTGACGGCAACGCGCGAAATCCGCACGTCTTCCCCCATGACGATCGTACCCGAACGCTGGTCGACCACGACCCGGGCGCGCTGTTCTGGTTCGACACTGAGATTCTCGACCCGGCCGATCGCATGCGCGACGGACCGCGCGCGGGTCTCGCGAATGTTCAAAGCGACAGTGCCGCCGTCGAGCATTTCCGCGACGCGCCGGCCGTATTCGCGATTAATGGCGGTTTCAATTCGGCTTGCAGTGGTGAAGTCGGGCGTGCGCAGCGCGAGGCGCACCGTATTGAGGTCGTTAATCTCGAAGGCGAGTTCGCGCTCGACGCGCGCGCCCGACGGAATATTTCCCGAGGTCGGAACGCCTTGAGTCACCGAAGCGGCGTTTCCTTGTGCCACAGCGCCGCCGGCAATGATCGCTCCCTGCGCGACCGCATAGATTTCGCCATCTGCCGCTTTCAAAGGGGTCATCACGAGGGTGCCGCCAAGAAGGCTCTTGGCGTCACCAATTGCAGAGACGGTGATGTCGATTTGGCTTCCGGCACGCGCGAAGGGTGGCAGGCTTGCGGTGATCATAACGGCGGCGACGTTCTTCGGTCGAAACTGTTCCCCGGTAACGTTAACGCCGAGCCGTTCGAGCATGTTCGACATGATCTCTTCGGTGAAGGGGGCGTTACGCAACCCGTCGCCCGTGCCGTTCAATCCAACGACCAGACCATAGCCGACTAGATCATTCCCGCGCACTCCGTCGAATTCGACCAGATCCTTAATGCGGATCGGGGCGCAAAGAGCGATCTGCGGAAGGAAAACGAGGGCAACTAGCAACCAGCGCCACATCACATGTAATCCGTCATCGAGAGGTTGGAGAGCCGACGTGTCAGAAGATAGAGCGTCTCGATCTGGGAGCGTACCGCTTCGAGCGCGGTTGCCGAGGCGTACGGGTCGGCGCCGATGAGTTTCGTCCGTGCAATTTCAAGGCTGGCGCGTTCGCTATCGTTCCGTGTCGCTGCTGAGGCGACTTTGCCTTCGAACGAACCGACTTCCGCGGTGAGTTCGACAGTTGCGAGAGAGCCCGAGTGAATTCTCTCACCCGCTTCCTTCGCAAGCGCACTTCGCTCGGCCAGGTCTCCGTCAAACAAACCCCGGTCCAAAAGCGTGCCTATGGCGTAGCCCTTGATCGCATCTTTGACGCGTGGGTCATTTGCGGTGACGTTGATCGCGGCGGTTTCGCCCTCTGCGATGTGGAATTTTCCCTTGGCTTCGCCACCTTGATAGGAAGTTACGCTGAAACCGCTTGGGTCGGCGAACCACGTATCGAGGGTCGCGAGTACATCCGTCGCATTCGTCGCCCCTGAAATCTCCGCAGACAGGGACGTGATAATCGTTTCGGCATCGGGTAGCGGGGTCGTGTCTCCTTGATCGCCCGCAAATATGTAGCGTCCGACAGAATTCGTGTTGAGCGTTGCGATCAGCGCGTCGAACTTCTCGGCTGTCGACGCGACGGTCGCGTCGATCATGATCTTGCTGGAGGTGGTTGCGGCAGACATGAGGGCCGTACTGATGCCTTCGTCGAGGTTGCCGATCCGCGCGAGGCTGCGTTGCATCGCGTCTGCATGTTGGCTCGCCTCGGTAGTGGCGAGGTCGAATGCGTCGAACAATCTCAGGCTCCGATCGATTGCGGAGAGCGCACCGAAGTCGCCGGATAGGGCGGCGCCGAGATCGGATTTGATACCAGACGTCACTTCTTGGGTAAGGGTCGCCAGTTTCGTATCCAGCGCTGCATTGTGGCGTCGCATCTGGAAATTCAGCGCCATGTCCCCAACAGAGAGATAGTTCATCTTAAATCTCCAGAAGCTGTTTGATCAGTGCATCGACGGTTTGAATGACGCGTGCATTGGCGCTGTAGAGTTCTTCAATTTGCAGAAGTTTTTGCATTTCATGATCAGTGTCGACGCCCTCAGCGAGGGCCTGCTCTTTCAATGTGTCGTAACGGGCCGTTGCATAGGTTTGAGTCGCCTCGTTGCTTTGGCGATCGCTCGTAACTTGGGACAAGAAGCTTGCGAAAAGCTCTGCGCTTGAATGAAGCGACGGGCCGAAATTTCCGGACGCGGGTGCGGACGCGGTCGTTAACGCTGAGGCGAGTGAGAAAAGATTTTCTGCGTTGCTCACGGGGCCAGGGGTAGATGCGCCGAACCCGTCACGCAGCAGCGAGAGCGAGCCGCCTTGTTCAGGGTCCGCGAGCGGGTTGATGACGATCCGACCGGCGAGGCCTGTTTCGTTGAGCGGATCGAGCGGGCCCCCGCCATCTGTAAAGAGACCGGCTGCGCCGCCACTGAGTGTTGGGTCGACCGCCGGGTCGCTGACCCTCTCGATCAGGTTGCGGGAGAGTGCGTCGATCTGAACCTGCAAGTTTGGAGCGAGCGTATCACGGATGGCGAAAAGGGCGCCAAGCGTGCCGCCGCCGAAGAACCCGTCATCGTCACTTGAGACGGCGTTTCCGTTGAGCGTCAGGCCTGAGAGAACCCCTCCGTCGTGGGTCATGTCCGGCGTAATGATTCCGCGCGCCGTGAACCCGATCTCCACTGGGTTGCCTTCGAGAAGGACGGCACCGCCTGTGGTGAAGAGTGCAATTTGATCGTTTTCGCGCGGGACTTGGCGGGTTGGGACGATGCTGGAAATCCGGTCGACCAGCGTTTGACGTTGGTCCTTGAGCGCATTGGTGTCATGGCCTGCGGCCTTTCCGGCCAGGATCGATGCGTTGAGTTCATCGACCTGCGAGAGCGCGCTGTTCAATGCGTCGACCTGCGTCGCGATTTTCCGGTCTGCGTCCATCCGGCTGTCCTGCAACTCTGCGGAGAGCGTATTCAGGTGCCCGGTGACCTCGCGGGCGGCGCTCAGCACTGTGGACAGGCGGGCTTCGCTTTCTGGGCGGCTGCCAGCTTCGACGAGCGAGGCTTCGAACTCTGCGAATTTGGAGGATAGGGAGTTCGCATCCTCCGGCGTGCCGATGCGAGCTTCGAAGGTTGAAAGAAAGTCGCCGCGCAGCGATGCGTTTTGGGCCGCAGCATCGGAGAGGCGGAGATCGCTGCGGAGGGTTTCGTTGACGATGCGGTCGACGCTCAGCACGCGAACACCGGCACCTTGCTGGCCGACGACCTGCGCGCCGAGTGAAATCTCGCGGCGCGCGTAGCCGTCGGTGAGCGCGTTGGCGGTATTGGAGGCCACGACCTCGGCCATGCGAGAGGCCGCGGTGAGGCCCGACAAGGCATTGGATAGCGTTTGCGAGATTCCCATTGCGACCTCCCGTCGCCGATCCGATCAGGATCAGCGTTTGATATTGGTGGTTTCCTGCAGCATCTCGTCGACCGTCTGGATTACCTTGGCGTTGGACGAGTAGGCGCGCTGCGTCTGGATGAGATTGGTCAGTTCCTCTGCAACATCGACCGTCGAACCTTCGCGAGCGTAGCCTTCGATCGACCCGGTCGGACCGTCACCGGCATTCCACAAGAAGAAAGAGCCGGAGTTCGAGGAGACTTCGAAGATCTGATTGTCGAGCGCGATCAGACCGTTCTGATTGGGTACATCGACGAGGGGGATTTGATAGACCGTGCGAATGAACCCGGTGTCGTAGGTGGCTTTGATGTAGCCATCCTCATCGATTTCGACAGCCGTCAGATTGCCGACGGGCGAGCCGTCCTTCGTGATCGATGTCGGCGAGAAGCTGTCGGAGAGCTGCGTCAAACCGTTGGTGTCGCCGATCTTGCCGATGGTGACGCTCAGCGGACCGCCAGCTACGGAGAGATCGAGCGTCCCGGTCGAGGCATCGTAGGTACCACCTGCGATAACATTGACCGAGGCGAGTGTGCCGCCGCTGCTACGGCTGTCGTCGAAGGTCAGGACATAGCGACCGATGACGCTTTCATCGGTCGCAGGGGTGCCCGGGTCATCCACCGTGGCGCTGTCGCGAATGACCATAGCCCATTCGTTCGATGCGCCGGTGGCCGGGACCGTGGGGTGGAACGTGATGTCCAGGGTTTCGGATGTTCCGAGATTTCCGAAATACTCGACAGAAAGTGGTAGCGTGTCACCGGCAGATCCGGCTTCGGTATCTGTTGCGGGCAGGTTGACCCCGAGATTAAGCGTCGTTGTGGGGTCGCCTGCCGTTTGGTTGGCGTTGATCACCACCGGCTCCATCCCGGACATGGTGTCGCGCGCGAAGGTCGGGATGGTGCCATCGGCACTGGCGGGCCAACCGAGCAGAACAAGCCCGGATTCCGTCATCAGTGTCCCGTCGACATCGGTGCGAAACGCGCCGGTCGTGGTCATCTTCAAAGGTTCGTCCCCCGTCGAGTTATCGAGCGCCACGGCCGTCATGACGGGCAGCATACCGCGTCCGGAAACCGCGATGTCGAGCGCGTTCGAGGTAGAGACCAGCGAGCCTCTCTCTTCGATGAGGCGACTCGTGGAGGCACGGACGCCGCCAGCCGAATAGGAGCCAGTCTTCGCCGCCTGATTGATCACCATGCTTTCGAATTCGGTGACGGCGCGCTTGTAGCCGTATGTACTCGAATTCGCGATATTGTCCGAGATCGTGGCAAGACGTGTGGCATTCGCGGCCAAGCCGGCCACGCCCGCGTTGAGCGAGGAAGAAATGGACATGGATGCGCCTTTCTGCTGCTGCGTCCGAAGTTCTTCCTACCTTTGCGCCCGGGTGTTTAAGATCGCCCTAACAGGTCTGCCTTTTTCGACCCGTGGTTACCATTTCGCTAAGACGCGCCTCACCGGCCATTGCGTAGCACGATCACTTCGAGACGGTTGTTGCGCAGGTCCATCGCACGCTCGACCTTGGGCTTGCGATCGGCGAAGCCGCTGACGCGCTGCATCCGATCGGGGGGGAAGCCGGCCTCGTCCAGCAATGTCCGCATCGCTTGCGCGCGTGCGGCGGAAAGCTCCCAGACCGGGTCATGGGCCAGCATTTTCGGGTAGGATCTCGTGTAGCCGTTGATCGCGATGTTGTTTGAGACGAGCGAGAAGACCCGCGTCAGGATTTTCGCCAGATCGGGGAGAACCGGCTGCGGCTTGGCGGTGTCGCCGACGAAAAGCGGCGCGTCGGGCAGGTCGGAAATCTCGATGATCAGACCCTCGTCGGTCACGCGGGTCACGATGTGGCGTGCGAGCTGCTCGCTGATCATCGACTCGCCACCCACGCCCATCAGAGCTTGCTCGATCGCGCGCGCCATCTCTTTCAAGCTGGCCGTGTCGCTGTCCTGTGTGTCGTCCGCGGAGTTTTCGCCGCGGGCCTGACGCTCTTCGGTCGGGCGTTGCGAGACGGCACCGGTGCCGCTCTGTGCAATCTGGTCCTCTGAGAAGACGGAATCCCCGCCGAAAGCGCCTTCTCCGCCACCGGAGATGCGATTGATCGGGATCGTCGGATTGAAGTAATCCGCGATGCCCTTGCGTTGTTTCTCGGTTGTCGCGTTCAGCAACCACATCAGCATGAAGAAGGCCATCATCGCAGTGACGAAATCGGCATAGGCCACTTTCCACGCCCCACCGTGGTGCCCGTCGCCTGCGACAACCTTCTTACGCTTGATGATGATTGGCGCCGCGTTTTCGCGGTTGCTCATTCCACCACCTCTTTTCACCCGCGTCCGGTATAGTAGGTGCGTGTTAACAGGCGATTGACGGATAAAATGCGAGCCATCGGCCTCTTCCCTTGTCGTGGCGCGGCCAATCGCTAGATTTGGCAGATGAATGGGCATCCGAACACAATGACAGTTGACCCGGCCGACCTGATTGCCTGTCCGCAATGCGACGCGCTCTATCGCGCGACGCATCTGCCCGATGGCAAGCGGGCGACCTGTGTTCGCTGTGGAACAGTGCTGATTTCGCCCCGCGAGAGATCGTTTCTACATGTCGTCGCCTTCTCCTTCACCGGGATGATCCTGATGATCGGGGCGATCTTCTTTCCCTTCCTCGAGATTTCGACCCGCGGGCTGAGCCATGAGAGCTCTATCTTCGGCGTTGCGATGGCATTTTCCGACGGATGGATCGCGCCTCTGGCCTTCTTCGTGCTGTCGATGATCGTGGCGCTGCCGATCTTCCGCTTCGCTGCGCTGATCTACACGCTCTGGCCGCTCGCCAATGGCAAACCCGCCTGGAAACATGCCGCGACGATGTTTCGCCTCGCCGAGGAAAGCCAGCCTTGGGCGATGGCGGAGATCTTCATCATCGGCACGGCGGTGGCGCTGGTGAAACTCGGCGGTCTCGCCAAGGTGTCGCTCGGCCCCGCCTTCTGGGCTTTCTGCGTTCTCATCATCGTGATCGCGCTCAAGAACTCCTTTGTCAGCAAATGGACGATATGGGACGCGATCGAACGAAAATGAATGTGCTGACCGCCACCGATGCCGGCTTGATCGGCTGCACCCGCTGCGGCCGGGTCTGGACCCCGGATAATGCGCATTGCGAACGCTGCGGCGCGACGCTGCACAAGGTCGACAAGAGCGGGCTGCAGCGCGTCTGGGCGTGGTGGATCGCGGGGCTGATCTTCTACATTCCCGCCAATCTCTACCCAATGCTGGTCACGGCGACGCTGGGCAATGAGCAGAAAAACACCATCGTCGGCGGCGCGATGGAGCTGTGGCGGCATCACAATTACGGCGTGGCGCTGATCATCTTCGGCGCCTCGGTGATGATCCCGATCGGGAAATTCATCGCCATTGCCTATCTAGCCCTCGCGGTCGGAAACGAGCGCCGCAAAGGCGGCCCTCCGCATCTGCATCTCTACGAGGTGGTGGAATTCATCGGCCGCTGGTCGATGATCGACGTCTTCGTCGTGGCGATCCTCTCCGCACTGGTGCAGCTTGGTTTCGTGGCCTCGATTCATCCCGGCCCTGCCGCCGCGTCTTTTGCCCTCTCGGTTGCATTCACCATGCTATCCGCCCAAAGCTTCGACCCGCGCCTGATCTGGCGCGGCCCTGACAGAGTGAGTTCATGAACGACACCCCCGAGACCGGCCCGGCCGAGCTGGAAACCTCCAACGCTCCGCGCCCGATCTGGACGCGGCTTTCCGTCGTCTGGATCGTGCCGTTGATCGCCTTGCTGATCACGCTCGGCGTCGCATGGAAGACGGTCTCGGATCGCGGGATGCTCATCCATATCAACTTCAAGGATGCGACCGGGGTCGAGATCGGCACGCCGCTCAAGTTCCGCGATGTCGATGTCGGCAAGGTGGAGAGCGTCTCGTTCACCCCCGATCTGGAGCAGGTGCAGCTCGGCGTGCGCATCGACAACGAAGTTGCGCCGTTCGTCGATCAGGATGCGAAATTCTGGCTGGTCCGCCCCGAAGTGTCGGCGCGTGGTATTCAGAACCTCGGGACGGTGCTGTCGGGCACCTATATCGAGGGCTTCTGGAACAATAAGCCCAACGGCCAGCAGAGCATGTTTCAGGGTCTCGACAAGCCGCCGATCTCCCCCGATCCGACCAAGGGTACCATCATTGAGTTGCGCGCGAAGGATGCGGGCGGGATCGTCGATGGGGCGCCGGTGCTCTATCATGGGCTGACGGTGGGCCATCTGCAGAACCTGCGGCTCGACGATGACGGGTCCGGCGTGATCGTGGATGCGTTCATCGAAGCCCCGTATAATAAACAGCTGACGACCCAGACCCGGTTCTGGGACACGTCGGGCTTCTCCGTGAAATTCGACACCTCCGGTCTCAGCCTCGACGTGCGCTCGCTCGCGACGCTTGTGCAGGGCGGGGTGGAATTCGACACGTTCACCAGCGGCGGCGGGATCGTCGAGAATGAACACGCCTTCCGTCTCTACGACGGCAAGGACACGGCGGAAAACTCGGTCTTCCAGTCGGACGTGGTCGACCCGCCGAAATACACGCTGCTCTTCGACGACCCCGTGCAAGGGCTCGAAGTCGGCTCGAAAGTGCAGTTCCGCGGCGTCGAGGCAGGTGAAGTTACCGGGCTTGCGATCAAGATCCGCAAGGACAGCACCGGCCAGAGCTATGCGCAGCAACAGCTGACGATCGCGCTGTCGCCGGACCGGCTCGGCCTGTCCCGCGACGCCGGGGAAGAGGCCGTGACGCAGTTCCTGCAGGGCGAGATTCAAAGTGGGCTGCGAGCGCGGATCGCGAATATCGGGCTTCTGGGCGGGACGACGGTGATCGAACTCACCGATGTGCCCGATCTGCCAGACGCCGAGATGAATCTCGACGCCAAACCCTATCCTACTCTGCCGACCGCACCTGCGGCCGAGAACGATCTCTCGAAATCGGCGCAGGGCGTCTTCAAGCGGATCGAAGGGCTGCCGATCGAGGAGGTGATGAGCTCCGCGATCCGCACATTGGATTCGATTTCGGCCGTGGCCGAGAGCGAGGAAACCCGAAAAGTTCCGGGCGAGTTGTCCGGCCTGCTGGAGCAGCTCAAGACCTTCACGACCGAGCTGAACAAGAAGGATGCCGCGGATAAGACCGTGGCTGCGCTCGACCGGGTGACGGAAGCGGCGTCCTCCGTGCTCGAGGAAATCTCGGGCCTCGACGAGACGCTCTCTTCCGCAGATCGCGCCGCGACGGCCATCGCCGATATGCCGCTCAAGGATGTGGGCGATAAACTCGACACGATCCTCGCCAGTATCGACCAGCTTCTGAACAAGCCCGGCACGCAGGACCTGCCGCAATCGCTCAACGACACGCTCGAGCAGACCGCGGCGATCCTGACCCAGCTGAAGGAGGCGAATGCTGCCGACAAGCTGAACCAGACGCTCGATGCGGCGCAGAACGCGGCGGATTCGGTGTCGAAAGCCTCGGATCAGCTGCCGGAACTGACGCAGAAGCTGCAGTCGCTCGTCGATCAGGCGGGGGCACTGGTCGCGACCTATGGCCGTGGCTCCAACTTCTCGAACGAAACCCTTAGCACCTTGCGCGAGTTGCGTCGGGCGATCTCGAATATCGGCTCGCTCGCGCGTATGATCGAACGCAATCCGCAGTCCTTCATTCTGGGCCGCTGACAGGAGATGACGATGAAAGCTCTAAGCCTGATCCCGCTGTGCCTCCTGGGCCTCGCGGCGTGTTCCGATCCCGAGAAGATCGCGCGCTATCCAATCGACCCACCCACCGCCGAGAAGGCGCTGCCGAACCGGCTGGGCCGGGCCGAGCTGCGGGAAGTGTCGCTGCCTGACTATGCGGGCGGGCAGGAGATCGCGTTCCAGACTGCGGACGGGGCGCTGCGGTCGAACCCCGACAATCTCTGGGCGGATGATCCGGCGCGGTCGGTGACGCTGGCGCTCGCGCGGCAAATCTCGTCCCTCTCGGGTGCCACCGTGATCTCCGAGCCGTGGCCGCTCGCCGATCCGCCCACGCGCAAGATCGAGGTGCGGATCGAGCAGATGCTGCCGGGCGCCGACGGGCTGCTGCATGTTGCGGGCGTCTATTTCGTCTCGGCGAATGGCTATGAGCGTAGCGGAGACACGGTGCGGCGGTTCGACTTCACGGTGCCGATCGCCTCTCAGGAACCGCAGGCCATCGCCAAGGCGAATAGTGCGGCGGTGACGATGCTCGCGCGGCAGATCGCTCAGCTACGCTGATCGGTTGAAGCTTTAATCAGCTGCGCTGATCGGGAAGGAAGCGCCCGAACTGGCCACCCGCGAAGAGCAGGGGGTCGGTCCCGGCGCCTTTCACGAAGCGGGTGACGCGACCGATGATGATCGTGTGATCGCCGCCATCGTGGCGCGCCTCGGTCACGCATTCGAACCGGGCGAGCGTGTCGTCGATCAGCGGGACGCCCGACGCGTTCAGCCGGTAGGACAGACCGTCGAATCCTTCGCCGCGCTTGGTGAACCGCTTGGCCAGCGCCTCCTGATCGTAGCGCAGCACATGCACGGCAAAAGTGGGTGTCGCCGTGAAATGCGCATGTCGGAACGAAGAACGCGCCGCCGACCACAGGATCAGCGCCGGATCGAGCGAGACCGAGGCGAAGCTGTTCACCGTCATCCCGACAGGCTCTGCCGCGTCTTCATGCGCACAGGCGGTCACCACGGTCACGCCGGTCGCGAATTGCGCGAGCGCATCGCGCAAAAGCCGCGTATTCGCCGGGTCAGGCTGGTGGCCGTGGCCCTCGCTCTCGGCGCGGCCCATTGCGGCTTCGATATCATCGCTTTCGCGCATCGGCTCTCCTTTGCGCTCACACATAATCGTGCAGGCGGGGAGAGCAAGGCTCAGCGTTCCAATCCGATGAGCTTATCGAGAGAAAGCCGCCCGGGGCCCTTCATCAGAACCGTCAGAAGCGCGATGGCCCAAAGCCCATGCGTGACCCACGCGCCGGGATAGACGAAGATCTGGATCACCAGCGTCATCGCCAGAAGCGCCAGTGCCGCGAGGCGGCTGCAAAGGCCGAAGATCAGCAGCAATGGGAAGAAATGCTCCGCGAAGGTCGCAAGCACCGCCGCCCATTCATGCGGAATGACGGGCAGGTCGTATTCGTATTGAAAGAGGGTGAAGGTGGAATCCTTGATCATGAACCCCTCCACCTTGGTCCGGCCGGACATCCAGAACACCATCGCCGGAAAGAGCCGCGCTCCGATCAGAACAATCTCCTCCGGGAAGCGCTGGGCTACATCGGAAAACCTATGATACAGCCGGAATAGACCCTGTTTTGGCGTTTTCACCTCGATCGTATCGGTCATGACTCGTCTCCTGTTTCGATGCCCGCGCCGACGATCAGCGCATTTTCCACCAGCAGCAGAAGCGCTGCGTTGAGATCAAAATCCGCTCCGGCGCGGTCTTGTGCGCGGGCGACGGTTTCGCCTGCGGAGAGGGCTGAGACGAAGCGGCCGGTCGAGCTACGCACGACGGAGGTGATCACATGAGAAATCCCGCGCCGCGCAATCAGCAGCGTCTCCGGTCTCCATTCCTTCGCCCGCGGTGGAGCGGGACCGCCCGGTTGTTGCGAGGTCCAGATCGAACCGGCGGGCGTCAGCAGCTGAAGAACCTGCACCGACGGATGCAGATCGAGGCACAGGTCAGTGCCCGCGCGTGTGGCTGTCTCTTGCAGGCGTTCCGGCGCAATAGGCTCTGAATCTGCGGCGTGATAAGCCCGGCTGCGCGCCCATTCGATGCGGGCGACGTCGGGCAGATAGCTCAGCGATTGCAGCGAAGGTTCATCGGCGAGATAGGCCGGAAACGCGCCGCCCCATTCGGTCAGGACGGGCGTGCGCGGCGGGTGCTCGGCGATATAGGCCCGGGCGAGCCCCCTGAAGCAATCCGCGCCAAGAAGCCGTTCGATCGCCGGGAAATGCCGCGCGAGGGCCTGTGTCAGCCCGTGGGCCACGTTGTTGCGATAAACGTCGAAGCGGCGCTCGATTTCGGCCGGATCTTGGGCGGTCGCGTTTTGCGGCGCGGGCCCGCCGGACAGGCCCTCGCGGAACCCGCGGGCGAAGTCACGATGCGAGGGCATGGTGGTCACCCGACAGGATCATCGACGCACGCTTGGCCTCGGCCATCAAAGTGGCGAAGTCCGGCACGTCATTGTCCCATTCGATAAGGCTCGGTAGCTGCCCGGTTTTAGAGACTGTTTCAGCGTAAAGCGCCCAAACCGGCTCCGCGACTTCGCGCCCGTGACTATCGATCAGTAGGGGCCCGGAGGGCAGCTCTTCCTTTTCATGGCCCGCCAGATGGATCTCGCCGACCCGGTTCAGCGGGAACGCGTCCAGGTAAGCGCGCGGATCCTGTCGGTGGTTCACACAGGACACGAAGACATTGTTCACATCGAGCAGCAATCCGCAGCCGGTCCGCGCGCTGATCTCGGTCAGAAACTCTGTCTCGGGGATGTCGGAATCGTCGAAGAGCACATAGGTCGCCGGATTCTCCAGCAGCATCCGGCGGCCGAGATGCTCCTGCACCTCATCGACGTGATCACAGATCAGCGACAGTGTTTCCGCCGTGTAGGGCAGGGGCAGCAGATCGTGCATCCAGACGCCGCCATGGCTCGCCCAGGCGAGGTGCTCCGAGAAGCTCTCGGGGTCGTATCGGTCGCACAGCAGCTTGAGCCGCGCGAGGTGGTCGCGATCCAGCGGATCGGGCCCGCCGATCGAGAGGCCCACGCCATGCACCGAAAGCGCAAAATCCGCGCGCAACCGTTCCAGCATCGCATGCGGCATCCCGCCCGCGCCCATGTAGTTTTCCGCGTGGACTTCGAAGAAACCGAGATCCGGTTTCGTCTCTGTTATGGCGGGAAAATGCTCTGGCTTGAAGCCGAGGCCCGCTTTGCGTGGCAGTGTCATGGCAGCCTCCATCGGTGAGGAAACGGGGCGCGCGCCTCTCGCACGCCCCGCTTGGGATCACATCTCCTTGGGTTCGAGCGAGCCCATGCCGTGCGGCGTCTCGATCTCGGTGCAGGTGCCTGCCGGGACGAGTTTCCAGGCGTTGCCCTGATAATCCATCGTCGCGGTGCCGGCGCAGGTGGTGCCGGGCCCGGCGGCGCAATCGTTCTGCCCGGCCATCGCGACGCCGTAGCATTTCTCCATCGCCTGATCTTCGGCATGGGCGGCGCTGGCCAGCCCCATCGCGCAGGTCAGAGCAGTTGCAAAGCCAAGGGTGGTTTCGGTCTTCATGGTAGTCTCCCTGATTGGTTGGGACCGTTGCGGTCCTGATCACCTTTCGCGAGAGGTCACGCTGGCGTTACGCACCTCACGCCAGCGTGAACGAAAAAAGTTTTTCTATCGGGCTGTAACGAAGGCATGATCGCGAACGAAGGGATGGCGATGATGCATGATCGGCGAGCAGATTGGTCGCAGCTCCTGCGGGCTGCGAATGCGGGCGACAAGCGCGCCTACGGTCTGTTCCTGCAGGCCGTGACCCCGGTGTTGCGGTCTGTCGTGCGGGCGCGCGGTGCCGGGCTGTCCGAAGCCGATTGCGAGGATGTCGTGCAGGAGGTGTTGCTCGCCATCCATCTGAAGCGTCACACGTGGCGCGAGGATGAACCGGCGGCGCCGTGGTGCTACGCGATCGCTCGGCACAAAGTGGTCGATGCGTTTCGGAAGCGGGGGCGACGTATCCATCTGCCGGTGGAGGATTTCGCCGAGATGTTGCCCGCCGCTCCAGAGGCCGATCCCACGGAAAAGGCCGATATAGAGACGTTTTTGACCCATCTCGAGCCCCGCGCCGCGCAGCTGGTGCGCGCTATCGGGCTCGAAGGGAAAAGCATCGCGGAAACTGGCGATGCGTTAGATATGAGTGAGGGAGCGGTGCGCGTGATGCTGCATCGTTCGTTGAAAAAACTGGCCGCGCTTCGCGAGAGGCTGATCGAGATATGAAAACCGAAGACCTGATATCCGTATTGCAACAAGACACGTTGCCCGATCCGCGCCCGAAGCAGGTGCTTGGCCGCTGGCTTGTGCCGGCTCTTCTGCTGTCGGCACTGTTCGTGATTTCGGTCTATGGGCTGCGTTTTCCGCTGGAACAGACCCTTATGACGCCGGAAATCGCCCCGAAATTCTACCTGCCACTGGTCTTGGCCGTGCTTGTGACGCCGATGGCGGTGCGCCTGGGACGGCCGACGGCGAAAGTCTCGACCGGGTGGCTCTGGATTTTCCCGGTGATCGGGGCAGCGCTTTTGGCTTATGCCTTCCTGACCACGCCCGAGGGCCAGCGCATGGCGGATTTCGAGGGCGAGACGATCCTGCCCTGCCTGATCTCCGTGCCGATGCTGTCCCTCCCGGCGCTCGGCGCGCTCCTTGTCAGCCTGCGCAAAGGGGCGGTGACGCGGCCGGCTCAGGCCGGGGCGCTGGCGGGGCTTGCCGCCGGGGGCATGGGCACCGCGATTTACGCCTTGCACTGCACCGAGGACAGCCCGCTGTTCTACGTAACGTGGTACGGGGCGGGGATCGTCATCGTGATGCTTGTGGGGGCTTTGCTCGGGACGCGGGTGCTGCGTTGGTAGACCCTAATCCGGCCAAAACGCCAGATTTTCGATGAATTTCTCATGCAGGGTCGGGTTGGCGACGACCAGTCCGCTTGATTGCGGCGGGGAGCGGTTGAATCGCAGTGCGCGCCCGTTGCGATCCGTTGCCAGAAGCCCCGCGCGTTGCGCGATCAGGCTCGCCGCGGCGATGTCCCATTCCCATGCCGGACGCAGCGAAATCGTCGCATCGAACCGGCCTTCCGCCACCAGACAGAGCCGCCATGCCAGCGAGGAGCGGAAATGGCGGTGGTAATCCGGCTGGGCGTGCCGCCAGAAGCTCGGATTGTCGGAGAGTTTCGATGTCAGGACCGTCGCGCCCGTGAGCGCTTCTTGCGTTCCGGGCCGGAGCTGCTCCCCGTTCAGGCAGGCCGGACCGTCGATCGTCGCGGAATAGGTGAGATCGTGAACCGGCAGATGCACCACGCCCGCAACGACCGCGCCATCGCGCACCACGGCCAGCGCATGGGCGAAACCACCGTCATGAGCGAGGAAGGCGCGCGTGCCGTCGATCGGATCGACGATGAAGGTCGAGCGCGCCTCAAGACGCGCCGGATCGTCGGTGCTTTCCTCCGACAGCCAGCCGTAATCGGGCCGGGCGCCGCGCAGACGCTCTTCCAGCAGCGCGTTCACCGCCAGATCGGCCTCCGAGACCGGACCGGCCCCGTCGCCTTTGTCCCAGGCTTCGGGCGCCTTTTTCCAGTATTTCAGGGCAAGCGCACCGGCCTCTTTCGCGGTCTCGATCAGAAGGGGAAGATCAGTCTCCGGCAAGCGTCATTCCTTCGAGGAGAAGTGAGGGCACGATATGGCTCAGATGCATCCGCGCGTCATTCGCGGGCCGGATGCTGCGGAGCATATCGCGCAGGTTGCCCGCGATGGTGCATTCATTGACCGGATAGACCGGCTCGCCGTTTTCGACCCAATAACCCGAGGCCCCGCGCGAATAATCGCCCGTGTTGGGGTTGATCGTGGCCCCGATGAAAGAGGTCACGAGAAGCCCGGTGCCCATCTCGGCCATCAGTTCCTCGCGCGTCTTGTCGCCTTGGGTCAGGGTCACGTTGCCGATGCCGGGCGAGGGCGGCGAAGAGGTGCCGCGGCTGGCATTCGCGGTCGATTGCAGCCCCAGCTTGCGCGCGCAGGCGAGGTCGAGCGTCCAGCTTTTCAGCACACCGTTCTCGACGATGGCGCGGCGCGCGGTGGCCAGACCCTCGGCGTCGAAGGGGCGCGAGCCGGAGACGCGCTTGCGATGCGGCTCCTCGATCAGCGAGAGGCCTTCGGGCAAAACTTGCTCGTCCAACGCGTCGCGCAGCCACGAGGCCCCGCGACAGATTGCCTGCCCGTTCACCGCCGACAGAAGATGCCCGATCAGGCTGCCCGAGACGCGTTCGTCGATCAGCACCGGATAGGCACCGGTTTTCGGGCGGCGCGGATTGGCGCGGGCCGCGGCGCGTTCGCCCGCCAGACGCCCGATTTCCTGCGCGCTGGGCAAATCGGCTTGGAAGATGCGGCTCTCGGCGGCCCAGTCCCGCTCCATCCCCAGCCCCTCGCCGGAAATCGCGACGGCCGAGACGACGCGCGAGCTGCGATCATAGCCGCCCGCGAAACCGTTGGAGGCCGCGACATGGACGCGCCGATAGGAATAGGCGGCGGAGGCGGATTGCACCTGGGTGACGCCTTCGACGCCAAGCGCCGCGGCCTCGGCCTCGAGCGCGTCACTTTGCAGCGCCTCGGCGGAGGGTTCGGCGCTCGGATCGGCCAGTTCCATGCCTTGCGCATCGCGGCGGTCGGTCAGCTGCGCCGGATCGGCGAGCCCGATGAAGGGATCTTCGGGCGCCTCGCGGGCCATCGCGATCGCGCGCTGCGCCATTTCCTCGAAGGTGCGGGAAGAAATATCGGAGGCGGACACACAGGCCTGTTTGCCGCCGAGAAGGACACGAAGCCCGATCTCGACGCCCTCCGACCGCTCGGCCTGTTCAAGACGGCCTTCGCGGACATCGATCGCAACCGAGCGCCCATCGACCGCAATGGCATCGGCGGCAGGCGCACCTGCGCGCTTCGCGGCCCCGAGCAGCGACTGGGTCAGATCGGAGAGGGAGGGCTTGGTCAATTTACACCTCGTGAGAATAACGAAAGCCGCCCGGAGACCCGGACGGCTTCTCGCCGTGGGTTTCAGTCTTTACTGGACGCGTTGGCCGTTGACGAGGATTTCCCCGCCATCCTTGAACTCGACCTGCGACTCGTAGGCATCGTCGCCCGTGGGCTTGGCGTAGAGGCCGAGCATCATCCGCCCGAACATGATCTGATCCTGCGGCACGAGCCCCATCGCAACCAGCTTGTCCATCAGCGCATTCGCCCCGGTCAGCGTCAGGTCGATCTTGCCCGTGGGCATCGGCATCGGCCCGCCATTCTTCAGCTCGAGCGCGCCTTTGCCGTTCAGATCGGCGCCGACCATCGACAGCTTGATGTTGTTGATGTCGACGGTGTCGACCTGCATCGGCGGTGCGTCCATCGCGGCGGCGGCCGGGCTGAACAGGTCCTCGGAGAGCTTCATCTTGCCCGAGAGATCGACCTGCAGTGTCGCCGGGTCATGGGGCAGATCGCCGTTCGGGTCGAACATGGCCCAGATATTGTCGGAGACGGTGACGCCGTTGAAGCCAAGCTTCGCCTTGTAGTCCTGCGCCTCATCCGATTTCGCGACCGGCATCGCGAAGCTCATGTCCGCCGACTGGATATCTGCGGTGATCGGGAAGGGCAGTTCGGGCGTCGTCATCTCGATATGGCTGGAATTGCTCTGGCCACCGAAGGACAGACCGTCCTTCGACATCGCGATATCGAGCTTGCCGCCCTGATCGGTGGACTTCTGATCGACCTTGCCGTCGGGACCGTCGGCGCTCACCGTCCAGTTCGAGCCGGCATAGGTCATCGCAAGATCGAGGTTCGCTCCGGCGTTGAGCGCCTCGTCGAGCTTCTCGGAATCGATGCCCTTGGGCATCGCGAACGTTCCTTCATAGGCGAGGTCGTTCATCTGGCCGTTCATGTTGAACGTGCCGCTGCCCTCGGGATCGGCACCCGACGCGGTCAGGTCCAGCGTTCCGATGGACATCTTGGAATCGACCGAATGCATGTCGCCGTCGACAACGTGGTAATTGCCCTTGGTGTTCTCCAGCGAGAAGTACATTTTGACCGGCACGTCCTGCCCCTCGGCGGTGACGGTCTGGTCGAGATCCATCGTCATCTTCGGCGCGTCGATATCGTAGGTCAGGTCGCCCGGCGAGCCGGATACGATGACTTTGCTGTCGGTCTGGGTCATCGTCATCTTCATGGCGATGTCCGAGGTGTCGGTGCCCGGCTTGCCGGTCATGTCGCCGGTCATCGTCTCGGGGAAGACGGTCTCCACCGTGCCGTCGCCAAGATCGCGCAGTTTTAGTTCGGGCAAGTCGAGCGTGAGGCTCATGTTGTCGACATTGCGCACCATCTTCACGTCGGAGACGGTGAGCGTGTCGCCCTCGCGGTTCTGGCTCCCGACCATCACCTCATAGCCGTAGGTCTGGTATTCGGATTGCCACGCCTGCCAGACCTGCTCCGCGGTCACATCCGCAAAAGAGGCCGTGGTGGACAGCAGCGAAACCACAACGGCGCCGGAACCGACGGTTTTGAGCCATGCCATAAGAGGGGTACCTTTCCACTGAGAACCAAGTCGCGCCATCCTCCTTTGGGTCAGGCCGATGGTCAAGCCTTCCCGGGGCTGCTAGATGGGTTTCACGGGAGTTGTGAGGAGGCTGGGAATGATCCGCCACGAGATCGAGAACGGGCTGTGGCGCGTGACCATAGACCGGCCTGAAAAAGCCAATTCGCTGACCGGTGCGATGCTGGGAGAGATCGCCGATCTGGCCGAGCGTGCAGGGCGCGAAGAGGCGCGGGCTTTCGTGTTGAGCGGGAATGGCAAGGTCTTCTCCGCCGGGGCCGATCTGGACGAGGCGAAATCCGGTACACTGGCGACCGATCCGGTCTGGGAGCGGCTTTCGGGCGCAATCGCATCGCTGCCCTGCCTGACCATCGCGGCGCTCAATGGCACGCTGGCCGGGGGCGCGATGGGCATGGCGCTGGCCTGCGATCTGCGCATCGCCGTGCCGGGCGCGAAGTTCTTCTATCCGGTGATGAAGCTCGGCTTCCTGCCGCAGCCCTCGGACCCTGCGCGCATGGTCGCGCTGGTGGGGCCTGCGCGGGCGAAGATGATCCTGATGGCGGGACAGAAGATCGAGGCCGAAGAGGCGCTGAGCTGGGGGCTGATCGACCGGATCGTGCCGCGCGAGGCGCTGGACGAGACGATCGAGACGCTGACCGCCGATGCACTGGGCGCGCGGGCGGTGCATGTCGCCGGGATCAAGGCGCTGATCCGCTAAAGCGAACGGCCCGGACAGGCCGGGCCGTGGGTCGTCATAAGTTGCGCGAGGTGCTCGCGATCAGGCGTAGACGCTTTCTTTGCCGAAATGCTTGGTGAGCATGTAATAAATCACGGCGCGATACTTGTTGCGCTCGGACCGGCCATAGGTCTCGATCACGCTGTCGATCGCATCCATCAGCGCCGGGCTGTCCGAGAGGCCAAGCTTCTTGACGAGGAAGTTATCCTTCACGGTCTCAAGCTCTGCCTTGTCCGTCGCCGCGACGGTCGAAGAATCCGCATTGTAGATCGAGGGCCCGCAGCCGATCGTTACCTTGGTCAGAAGATCCATGTCCGGGGTCATGCCGCATTTGGATTTCAGATCCTCGGCGTATTTCTCAATCAGCTCGTCTCTTTTACCCATGTGTCCCACCTATCAGGTTGCTCTGCCCAGAAATGAAGGCAGCCGCAGGGTAAGCCGAGATAGTGAAATTACAAAGCGTAAATCCCGGGACGCGCGCGCCTCAGCCTCCGCCGCGACAGGAGACGCATTGCGTGAAGGTCGGGTCGAGTTCGAGGCGCTTCTCGGGGATCGGCTCGCCGCAACTGTCGCAATAGCCGAATTCGTCTTCCGCGATGCGCTGGAGCGCGGCCTCTATCGCGGTGATCCGGTGCTGACGGCGGCCATCGACCGCATTGGCCATCGCCTGGTTCTGCAGCGCATCCATGCGCGACAGCCGCCCGACGCTTTGCTGGTCCAGCTCGACGGGTTTGCGGGTCTGCGCGGTATCCTGCGATGCGCTGCGCAGCTCGGCCAGCTCCGCCTCCAATTGTGGTTTGAACCGCGCGGCAAGGTCTTCGGGTGTCATCGCTCTCCTCCTGTCCCGAGGAAAACCGATCATGGCCTGCGTTGCACGTAAAAAGGCCGCACCTGAAGGCGCGGCCTTTGAAATCGCGATGCGATCGGGTCAGTAGCGGTAATGCTCGGGCTTGAAGGGCCCTTCGACCGTGACGCCGATATAGTCGGCCTGATCGGGCTTGAGCTGGGTCAGCTTCACGCCGATCCGCTCCAGATGCAGGCGGGCGACCTTTTCGTCGAGATGCTTGGGCAGGATGTAGACGCCCGGCGCATAGTCTTCGCCCTTGGTCCACAGCTCGATCTGCGCCAGCACTTGGTTGGTGAAGCTCGCCGACATCACGAAGCTCGGGTGGCCGGTGGCGTTGCCGAGGTTCAGCAGGCGGCCTTCCGACAGCAGGATGATGCGCGAGCCCGAGGGCATCTCGATCATGTCCACCTGGTCCTTGATGTTGGTCCACTTGTGGTTCTTCAGGTTCGCGACTTGAATTTCATTGTCGAAATGGCCGATGTTCCCGACGATCGCCATGTCCTTCATCTCGCGCATATGCTCGATCCGGATGACGTCCTTGTTGCCGGTGGTGGTGATGAAGATGTCGGCGCTGTCGACGACGTCTTCCAGAACGACGACTTCGAACCCGTCCATCGCGGCCTGCAGCGCGCAGATCGGATCGACCTCGGTGACCTTCACGCGAGCGCCCGCGCCGCGCAGCGAAGCCGCGGAGCCTTTGCCCACATCGCCGTAACCGCAGACGACGGCGACCTTGCCGGCCATCATCGTGTCGGTGGCGCGGCGGATGCCGTCCACGAGGCTCTCTTTACAGCCGTATTTGTTGTCGAATTTCGACTTGGTGACGGAGTCGTTCACGTTGATCGCCGGGAAGGGCAGCAAGCCCTTCTTGTGCAAATCATACAGGCGATGCACGCCGGTGGTGGTCTCTTCCGAGACGCCCTTGATCGCGTCGCGCTGCTGGGTGAACCAGCCGGGGCTCGCCGCGAGGCGCGTCTTGATCTGGGCGAACAGCGCCTCTTCCTCTTCCGAGGTGGGCACTTCGATCAGGTCGGGCTCGCCATTCTCGACGCGCGCGCCGAGCAGGATATAGAGCGTCGCATCCCCGCCATCGTCGAGGATCATGTTGCAGGTGCCTTCCTCGAACTGGAAGATCTGGTCGGTATAGGACCAGTATTCCGCAAGCGTCTCGCCCTTGATCGCGAAAACGGGCGTGCCGCCCGCCGCGATCGCCGCGGCCGCGTGATCCTGCGTCGAGAAGATGTTGCACGAGGCCCAACGTACATCGGCGCCAAGCGCCTTGAGCGTTTCGATCAGCACAGCGGTCTGCACGGTCATGTGCAGCGACCCCGCGATGCGTGCGCCTTTGAGCGGTTTGCTTTCCCCGAATTCCGCGCGGCAGGCCATCAGACCCGGCATTTCGGTTTCGGCGATGTCGAGCTCCTTCCGGCCGTAGTCGGCCAGAGCGATATCCTTGATGACGTAATCGGCCATGTGCGGCTCCCAATCTGAATTTGGAAGCTATGTAGCACTGGGACCGTAAAGCGGCAATGAAGGCCGATCACGATCAGGTTGCGGGAAGAATCCCTTCGCGATGCAGGAGCGCCACCGGGTTATTGCCACGCTTCCAATCGGTGCCCGAGGACACGATGCAGGAGACGTTGTCGGCACGGGTGTAGACCGCAGTCCAAGTGCCCATAATGCTCGAGGCGTAAAGCTCGACCTTACGGTGATCGCCAAGCTGCTTCATCATCGCGGGCTTCTCGGCGAAGTCGTGATTGAGCGAGTCCACGAGCTTCGCGCGGTTGTCGCAATAGGGCTGATCGGGTCTTTGCGCCTCGCCGATCGCGGTGACGTTGTCGAAGGCCGACAGATCGCCATAAGGAATTTCGGACGGAATATCTTCCATCGGGCGACCGTCGCCCTCGTAGCCATCCAGCATGACCTGCCGCGCCGATTCAGCTTGCGGGGCGGGCGTCACAGCCTCGTCGCTGCGTACGGCGGCGAGGGCAATGGTAGCGGGGATCGAGATAATCGCGATCCCGGCGGCAAAGAACGTAGTTTTCGAGGTCTGCATTTTGGCGTCCCCTTTTTCTCTCCGTGTCAAGCCAAGAACACACTCCGCGCGAAAATGTTCCTCAATCTGTGGCGTTTACAGCTGCAATGGCTTTGGCTAGTCACAGATACGCGCTGCATGAGAGGGGCGAATGGAGATCAATCTGGCCTGTTCGAAACCTGCGCAGCACCGCAAGGCGATCGCGTTTTGCTGCGATGACGCTTACCTGCCTTATGCCGCACATGCGGCGGGACAGATCGCGCAGCTCCACCCGGATCGGGATTTCGATATCTGCATCGTCAGCGCCGAACCGGTGACGCTTCCGGCGTCGCTCGAAGGATTGAATCTGCGGCTGTGCAGTTTCGATCCCGAGCTGATATTTTCGGGTTTCTCGACCGATCGGGGACGCAGTTCGGCCATGTATATGCGCCTCATGCTGCCGAAGATTTTCGCGGATGATTATGATCGCATTCTCTATCTCGATGCCGATATTCACGTGGATAGCGGCGATCTTTCGCGGCTGCTGACGGTTGAACTCGGAGGGAAACCGGTCGGAGCAGTGCGAGACAATCCGCAATGGCGGACGCCGTCGCGGATGCCGGAAGATTTCAAGGATTTCGATCTAGAGAATGCCGCCTATTTCAATTCCGGCGTGCTGCTGATCGACGTGGCGAACTGGAATGCCCAAGGCATTCTCGACGCGGCGCTGAGTTTCGGGGAAAAGAACGGCGCCCGCCTGCGCCGGAATGATCAGACGCTTCTCAATTGCGTTCTCTATCGCAACTGGGCGGAGCTCAGCCCGATGTGGAACTGGCAATATACCCCGGCCTCGCGGCTGCATGAGGCGATGGTCAGCGCGCATATCGTGCATTTCATCGGCCCGTCGAAACCGTGGAAAGCGCGACCGGAAACGCTGCCGCCCCGGTTCGGGCGGGCTTTGCGCCATTTCTGCGCCGTGCATTTCCCGGAGCGGCGCTTCGATATTCCCGACGGTCCCGGACCGGGCAGTAAGCTGATGACGAAAATGCTGGTTCGACATCTCATCAATCGAAACAAAATGGCGCGCTATCTCGCGCGCTTTCCCGACGACTATACGGTGATCACATGAAACGCGCTTGGCAACGGATGCTGTCGGGGCGCAGGCTCGACCTGCTGGACCCGACGCCCGTCGATATCGAGATCGAAGATATAGCGCATGGTCTGGCTTTCGTGGCGCGCTGGAACGGTCAGACTTTCGGCGACTGGCCCTATTCCGTGGCCGAGCATTCGCTGCTGGTCGAGCAGATTTTCTGCCATCAGAATCCGAAAATCGCCGCGAAATGGAAACTGGCGGCGCTTTTGCACGATGCGCCGGAATATGTGCTGGGCGATATGATCAGCCCGGTGAAGGCGGCGATCGGTGAAGGCTATGGCACGCTCGATGATCGGCTGATCGCGGCAGTGCATATACGCTTTGGTCTACCCGCAGCGCTCCCGGTGCGAATCAAACGCGCGATCAAAAAGGCGGATATCATCTCGGCGCGGTTGGAAGCCGAACAGATCGCCGGATTTTCCAAGGTCGAGGCCGACAAGGTTTTCGGAAAGCTCGCGCCCGAATATGCCGAAACCTTCAAAATACATCTGCGACCGCCGTCGGAGGTGCGCACGGATTATACCGCACGCCACGAAGCGCTTTTGTCAGAGCTGTAATACGAGTGTCTGCAATTCCGGCAGGCACTCGTATTCAAAAATACTTATTTGTTTCTCAGATCTTCAGATCGTCGAGCGATTTACCATTGTCGAGAGCGGCTTGCACCCAACGCGGCTTACGGCCACGACCGGTCCAGGTTTCGCTGGCATCGTCCGGGTTTGCGTATTTCGGCGGCACGGTGCGGCGCGGTTTGGCCGAACCCGATCCGGTCAGTTCTGCCAGCGAATAACCCATATCACGGGCCGCGCGCTCAAGCTGATCGATCGCTTCTTTCTTCTTGCGATCCTCGTAGCCGGAGATCGCCTTGTCGACTTGCTTACGAAGAGCTTTCAGCTCGTCGAGGGACATATCATCTAGATTCATTTTAAAGCTCCGAATTGGATATCCGGAGCATTAAATAGAAACCTTAAATATTTAACAACCTAACCAAAACGTCAGCGAGGGCTTCTCTTAGCCAAAATCCGCTGAAGGGTCCGGCGATGCATATTCAGGCGGCGCGCTGTTTCCGAAACATTCCGGTCGCAAAGTTCGTACACCCGTTGAATATGTTCCCAGCGCACGCGATCCGCGCTCATCGGGTTTTCCGGCGGCGGCGGGGCAACCTCGCCTTTCGCCAATAGCGCATTTGTGACGTCGGTGGCATCGGCGGGTTTCGCGATATAATCGGTCGCGCCCATTTTCACGGCGGCCACGGCGGTCGCGATGGCCCCATAGCCGGTCAGCACCACGATCCGCGCATCGGCGCGCTTTTCGCGCAGCGCCTCGACCACGTCGAGCCCGTTGCCATCCTCGAGCCGCAGATCAATCACCGCATAGGCGGGCGGGTTCGACTGCACGATGGCGCGCCCTGCGGCGACGGTTTCGGCGGTCTGGGTCTCGAAGCCGCGTTTCTCCATCGCGCGGGCCAGCCGCGTGAGAAACGGTAGATCATCATCGACGATCAGAAGCGATTTGTCCGACCCGATATCGGCGCTGATGTCTTCAGCCATTATCGTAACTCCCTCTCGCCGAGTTTGACGCTTGGATTTGTTTTAAGCTGTTGCGCCTGCTCGGTCAATTTCCGGCTGCGCCGTCGGGATTGGCCTTTTTCCACGCATCGACGAAACAGGAGACGCTGTCGGCCATCTGCTCGGGCGTGGTGTCGCGGTTGTAGTATTCCGCGAAGCCTGTGTCCGGGAAGACCAGATAGCTTTGGGTCGAGTGATCGATCAGGGTGTAGGGGTCGCCCGGATCCTGCACTTTGAAATAGGTGCGGTATTCCTGCGAGACCTTCTTGATCTGCTCCGGCGTGCCGGTCAGCCCGATCATTTTCGGATGCATGAGATCGGTGAATTCCTTCAGCAGCTCGGGGGTGTCGCGTGCGGAATCGACCGAAATGAAGACCGGCGTCACCGAATAGCCGCGCTTTTCGAGAAGGCTTACGGCTTCGGCATTGCGCGCACTGTCGAGCGGGCAGACATCAGGGCAATAGGTATAGCCGAAATAGAGAATGCTCGGCTCGGTGATGACATCCGTATTCGTCACTGCCTTGCCGTTCTCATCGGTCAGAGTGAATGGACCACCGATTTCGCCCGCGCCGCCTGCAACGACGCTTTGCCGGCACTGCGCGAAAATATCGTCGTCATTGCTGCGGGTCGCGGCGAACCAGGTGACGCCCAGGCCGATGACCACGATCGCGGTCGCGGCGGCGGCGGAAATTTTCGCAATACGGTTCATATTGTCACTCCTCTCACGGCTGCATTGATCGCGCGGCGGGCGCCGATTATCAATGCTTTCATGCCGCCAATTCCGGCGATGTGCGCTTTGGACGCGGGAGACGACATGGCTCAACGCCTCGAGGCCCAACCCGGCCCGGCCGAGATTCACCACGACTGGGTGCGCCTCCGGACGCTGATCTTCCTGCGCTGGACCGCGATTGTCGGTCAGCTCGGCGCGATCTTCGTCGCCTATTTCGTCTATGATATCGCGCTGGATCTGGCGCTGTGCCTTGCCACGGTCGCGGCGGCGATTGCGGCCAATCTCGTGGCGATTTTCCTGTTTCCCGACACCAAGCGCCTGACCCAGCCCGAGGCGGCGGCGACGCTGATGTTCGACATGGCGCAGCTTGCGCTGTTGCTGTCGATCACGGGTGGGATGAACAATCCCTTCGCGCTGCTCATTCTCGTGCCGGTCACGATAGCGGCCACCGCGCTGGAGCGGTCGGCGACGATCCTGCTGGGCCTTGCGACGATGGTGATGATCTCGATCGTCGCGGTGGTCTATCTGCCGCTGGTTAGCAAGACCGGCGAGGTGATCGCCGTGCCCGACGTGTTCGAATTCGGCTACTGGCTGTCGATCATTATCGGCGTGGCCTTCCTTGGCGCCTATGCACATAAGGTCGCGAGCGAAGTGCGCTCCATGGGCGACGCGTTGCGCGCGACGCAGCTCGCCCTGACGCGCGAGCAGAAGCTGACCGATCTGGGCGGCGTCGTCGCGGCGGCGGCGCATGAGCTGGGCACGCCTCTGGCGACGATCAAGCTGGTGAGCTCTGAGCTGGCCGACGAACTCGAAGACAGCCCCGATCTGCGCGACGATGCGCTCTTGATCCGCGAGCAGGCCAATCGGTGCCGCGACATTCTCCATTCGATGGGCCGGGTCGGGAAAGACGACCTGCATATGCGGACCGCGCCCATCGTCGCCGTTCTGCGCGAAGCGGCGGACCCGCATCTGGAGCGCGGGATCGAAATTCACTTCGATGCCCATCCCATCGTCGAGGGGCTGGAGCGTCAGCCGACGATCTACCGCTATCCCGAATTGATCCACGCGCTGCGCAATTTCATCCAGAACGCCGTCGATTTCGCGCACTCCACGGTCTGGGTCGAAGCGGAATGGGACGACGAAGAGATCACCGTGCGGATCAGCGACGACGGCAAAGGCTATCCGACGAGCGTGCTCAACCGGATCGGCGATCCCTTCCTGCAGCCGCGTGCGAATGCGGCGGAGCGCAAAGGCTATGAGGGGATGGGGCTTGGCGTTTTCATCGCGAAGACCCTGATCGAGCGCACGGGCGGGCGGCTCACCTTCTCGAATGGTGACGCGCCTTTCGCGCCCGGCGCTGTAACGCCCGCGCGCTCCGGTGCGGTTGTGGAAGTCGTCTGGCCCGCCGCGCGTCTCGTGGCGCGGGACGACGCAGGTCTTGGGCTGAACCAGCCGATCGCGGTCTGACCGCCGTCCCTCTCTTGCCGCTCCCAGAGCGAAGTTAACGCTGAGTTAACGAATCTTTCGCACCCTCGGCCTGGGGACAGGTTTGAGAGGCCGAAAGACATGACGACTGCATGGCTTGAGGCGACGATGATCGCGCTTACCTCGGTAGGCGCGGCCTTGGTCGCGTTGCTGCTGACATGGCTCGCCGTGGGCCGCGCGCCAGGACGCAGACTGACCCCCGCTGCGCGAGAGGACGTCGAGGAGGTGGCCTTCCTGTTCGACGACGAGGCGCTTGTGGATGCAACGCCGCCTGCGCGGCGCTTGCTTGAGTCGATGCCTATCGGGGCGAGCGATTGGACACGGTTCACCGCTTTCGCCGCGCCGCGCTTTCCCGAATTTCAATCCCGCATCGGCCAGCTCGCCGATCTCGGGCGGCTTGAGATGACCGAGGTTGCGAGTGCCACCGACAAGCCCCGGCTCCGCCTCACCGTCGAGAATTTCAACGGTCTGGCGCGGATCACCCTCGTCGATCCTGAAGGGGAGGGGCAGGGCCAGCGCGTCGACAGTCTCTCTTTCCGCGCGATGGAAGACGAATTGGAGATGATGCGCACGACGCTCGACCGCTCGCCGGTTCTGATCTGGAGGACCGAGAAGGGGGGTGAGCTGAGCTGGGCAAACAGAGCCTATCTCGTGCGTGCAGGGGCTTTCGATGTGGGCGAAGAGGGGTTTGGATGGCCGCTGCCGAACCTGTTCACGCTACCGCCCGACGCATTCGACGGGAGCGGGCCGCATCGTCTGGAGATTGGCCCCGCCGCGCGGAGCGACACCGATGCCGCGACATGGTTCGACTGTCACTCCGTCGTTCTCGAACGCGGCACGCTGCATTTCGCCCTCCCCGCCGACGCTGCCGTGCGGGCCGAGAAGGCGTTGCGCGATTTCGTCCAGACGCTGACCAAGACCTTCGCCGACCTGCCGATCGGGCTCGCGATTTTCGACCGGGACCGGCAGCTGCGGCTGTTCAATCCCGCGCTGAGCGATCTTCTGCAGCTCGGGCCGGAATTCCTCGCCACGCGCCCGACGCTCTACGCCTTTCTCGACCGGCTGCGCGAAACCAAGATGATGCCCGAGCCGAAGGATTACCGAAGCTGGCGGCAGGAAATGACCGAGCTGGAGCAGGCTGCTGCCTCGGGGTTTCACGCCGAAACCTGGAACCTGCCGGGCGGGCAGACCTATCGCGTCACTGGACGCCCGCATCCCGACGGTGCGGTGGCGTTCCTGTTCGAGGACATTTCGTCCGAAACGTCTCTAACCAGGCAGTTTCGTGGTGAAATCGAGATGTCTCAGGAGGTGTTCGACCGGGTCGGCGACGCGATCGCGGTGTTCCGCCCCTCGGGCGAATTGGCGATGGCGAATGCCGCCTATGGCGCGCTTTGGGGTGTCGAGCCGGAGGCGACGCTTGGCCGGGTGACCCTGCTCGACGCGGTGAAGCAATGGCAGGCGCGCGCCGAACCCAGCGCCTTCTGGTCGTGGCTGCAAAATCTCGCCCGGGAAATCGGCGCGCGCGAAAACCTGACCGAAGAGATCACCCTGCTCGACGGACGGCATGTGACCTGTCAGCTGGAGACGCTTTCGGGCGGGGCGTTTCTCCTGCGTTTCCGCGCCGACGCGGCTTCCGGCAAGCCGCCGCCACGTCAGACGGGCACCACCGTCGCGCAGCAAGGCTAGCCGCTTGGCAAAGGGGCGATCGGCGCGCTAGAACCGAGCCATGCCCGCGCCGACGCACGCCCCCGTTTCCAGCGAAATGCCCTGCCTCGATCTCCCCGATCCCGAGGCGACGGAGCGGCTTGGCGCGCTCTTTGCCGAATTCGCCGGGCCGGGCGATGTGCTGCTCCTCGAGGGTCAGATCGGCGCCGGGAAGACCCATTTCGCGCGCGCCCTGATCCAGACGCGGCTCGGCGTGGCAGAACATGTGCCCTCGCCGACCTTCACGTTGGTCCAGACCTACGAGGCGGATTGCGAAATCTGGCATGCCGACCTCTATCGGCTCACCGATCCCGACGAGGTTCTCGAGCTCGGGCTGGATGCGGCCTTCGACTCTGCGATCTGCCTGATCGAATGGCCCGACCGGCTCGGGTCCGCCGCGCCGAAAGGGGCGCTTCGGCTGCGCTTCGAGCAAACCGAAGACGGCGCATCGCGAAGGGTCTGTTTCGAGACGAATACGCCTCTTTCGCGGCAGGTTCTGGAGGCGTGGAATGGCTGACGAAGCCCAGATTCAAAGCTTCCTCACCGCCGCCGGGTGGCACGACGCCAGCCGCCGCCCGCTCGCCGGAGATGCCTCGGCCCGTAGTTACGAACGCCTGACCCGCGGCGAAGATCGCGCCGTGCTGATGAAAGCGCCCAACGGGGCCGAGATCGCCCGCTTCACCCGCATCGGCGATTGGCTGGCCGAGGCCGGTTTTTCCACCCCGCAGGCGTTCGCGCGCGACGATACATCTGGCCTGCTGCTGCTCGAAGATTTCGGCGATGCGCTCGCGGCTCGCCACCTCGACGCGACGCCCGAGGACGAGCCTGCGCTCTATGCTCTGATCACCGAATTCCTCGCCGATCTTCCCCGCCATGCGCCGCCGGAGGATCTGCCGCTGCTGGATGGCCCTGCGCTCGCCGATCTTCTGAATTTGGTGCCGGAGTTCTACCCCTGCACGGATCGTGTTGCCGCAGATGCGCTCCAGAAGGCGATCACCGAAAAATTCGACACTCTTCCGGCGTGGAAGCCGGTCCTCTGCCTGCGCGATTTCCATGCGGAGAACATCATTCTGCTGGACCGTCCGGGCCTGCGCCGCCTCGGGCTTCTCGACTATCAGGACGCGCTGCGCGCCCATCCCGCTTATGATCTGGTTTCCGCGCTGCAGGATGCGCGCCGGGACGTGAGCCCACAGGTCGAGACAGCCGAGATCGCCCATTACTGCGTGCTGACCAAGGCCGACCCGACCACGTTCCGCCTCGCCTACGGTCTGCTTGGCCTGCAACGCGCGCTGCGGATCCTCGGTATCTTCGCACGGCTGACCATTCGAGACGGAAAGCCGCAATATCTTGAGTATATGCCCCGCGTTTACGCCTATATCTCGCGTAACCTCGCTGATCCCGCGCTTGCCGATCTGGCAGAGCTGTTCCACGCCGCCTATCCTGCGCCCGACCCGAATTTGATTGCTGATTTGAGACGAAAATGCCCGACCAGCCCGACGCCTTGATGCTCTTCGCCGCCGGTTTCGGCACGCGCATGGGCGCGCTGACGCAGACCCGGCCCAAACCGATGATCGAGGTCGCAGGGCGTCCTTTGATCGACCACGCGCTTGACCTTGCCCGGGCGGGCGGGGCGCGGCGGCTGGTGGCCAATGTGCATTACCTCGCCGATCAGGTGGTCGCGCATCTGGCCGGGCAGGACGTCGCGATCTCGGATGAGCGCGACGAAATTCTGGAAACCGGCGGCGGGCTGCGCAAGGCGCTGCCGCTGCTGGGTGAGGGGCCCGTGATGACGCTCAACACCGATGCCGTCTGGCGCGGCGCGAACCCCGTGGCCCGGCTGCGTGAAGCGTGGCGGCCCGAGGATATGTCGGCGCTTCTGATGCTGGTGCGGCCCGAAAATGCACGCGGACATGCGGGCGCGGGCGATTTCACGATGGACGAGACCGGCCGCCTGACCCGCGGGCCGGGTTTTGTCTATACCGGTGCGCAAATGCTGAATCCTGCTGGAATAGGCTCTATTTTCGAGCGGAGCTTCTCGCTGAACATCCTGTGGGATGAGATGATCGCGGCGGGGCGTGTCTTCGGCCTCGTGCATGACGGGGGGTGGTGCGATGTCGGGCGACCCGAATCCATTTCGCTGGCCGAGGCGATGCTCGATGAGTGAGGACATCGCCTCCGTCTACGCCCTCCCGCCGGGCGTCGATTTTCCCCGCGTCTTGGTTGCTGGCCTGCGCGCGCGCTTTGCCGATCAGCCGCCCGAGGCGCTGGCCCGGGTCACGCTCTATCTGAACTCCGGGCGGATGCGCCGCCGCGTGCGGGAGGTCTTTCTCGAAAACGGCGCGCTCTATCTGCCGCGGCTCCTGCTGGTGAGCGATCTCGGGGCCGATCCGCTCGCGGGTCTGCCTCTGCCCGTGCCCCCGCTGCGCCGCAAGCTCGAACTGGCCCAGTTCGTGGAGCAACTCACCCGCGCCATGCCCGAATTCGAGGCGGGCGCGAGCCAATTCGCGCTGGCCGAGAGCCTGTATTCACTCCTCGCCGAGATGCAGAGCGAGGGCGTCCATATCGACGATCTCGATCAGCTGGAACTGACCGAGACCCACGCCCGCCACTGGCAGGAGAGCCTGCGCTTCATCCGGATCATCGCGCGTTATTTCGACAACGACGCCGAGCTGGACCGCGAGAGCCGCCAGCGGATGGTCGTGGAGGCTGTGATCGAGCGTTGGCGCGAGACCCCGCCCGCTGATCCGGTGATCGTCGCAGGCTCGACCGGTTCGCACGGGGCGACCTCGCTCTTCATGCAGGCTGTCGCGCGGTTGGAAAACGGGTCGATCGTTCTTCCCGGCTTCGACCGCGACATGACCCAAGCAGCGTGGGATAGTCTCTATTCCGGCCCATTTCCGCTCGAAGACCACCCGCAGTTCCGCTATCGCAGCTTGCTCGATAAGCTCGGGCTCTCGGCGGAGGACGTCGTCGATTGGGATGAGATCTCCGCGCCGGACCCGGGCCGCAACCGCCTCCTTTCGCTGGCGCTGCGGCCGGCGCCGGTCACCGATCAATGGCGGCGTGAAGGCGCTGGGTTGGGGCCGCTCGTTCCTGCCTGTCAGGGGCTGTCGCTGATCGAAGCGCGCGATCCGCGACATGAGGCGCTGTCGATCGCGCTCGCGCTGCGCGACGCGGTCGAGCGGGGCGTCAGTTCGGCTCTGATCACGCCCGATCGTCTTCTGGCGCGCCGCGTGTCGGCGGCGCTCGACCGGTGGGGAATCGTGCCGGACGACAGTGCGGGACAGCCGCTGCAGCAGACTGCGCCGGGCCGGTTCCTGCGGCAGATCGCGGCGATGCGGGCGCGTCCGGTCGGGATCGCCGATCTGATCGCGCTGCTGAAACATCCGCTGACCGCGACAGGTGAGGAGGAACGCGGGCCGCACCTGCGCAACACGCGCGAGCTGGAGCTGCGCCTGCGCCGCTATGGGCCCGCGTTCCCGGATCGCGAGAGTCTCACGAAATGGGCAGAAAAAGACCCTGATTCACGGGAATCTTGGGCGCAGTGGCTCTGCGATATTCTCGAAGATTTCGCGGCACCTCCCGCGGCCGCGCTGACAGATCACGTGGAACAGCACTTCCGGCTCGCCGAACGGGTCGCCGCCGGACCGAGTGCCGCGACCGAGACCAGCGAGCTGTGGCGCGAGGCGGCGGGCCGTGAAGCGCGTCGCCTGATGGAAGACCTGCGCAGCCAGTCCGGCTTCGGCGGGCTTCTTGGCGCGCTCGATTACGCCGATCTGGTCAATCGACACCTTCAGAGCGGGCTCGTGCGGCAGACACTCGCGGCGCATCCTTTGATTGCGATCTGGGGGACGCTGGAAGCGCGCGCGCAGGGGGCCGAGCTGGTGATCTGTGGCGGGCTGAACGAGGGAAGCTGGCCCGAAGCGCCCGCGCCCGATCCGTGGTTCAGCCGTCAAATGCGGCTGGAATCGGGTCTATTGCTGCCCGAACGGCAGGTCGGCCTCTCGGCGCATGACTTCCAGCAGGCGGTTGCCGGGCCGCAGGTGATCCTGTCGCGCTGTGCGCGCGATGCAGAGGCGCAGACGATCCCGTCGCGCTGGCTCAACCGGCTTTTGAATCTCGTCGACGGCTTGCCCGATCAAGGCGGCACCGAGGCGCTGGCCGAGATGCGCGGGCGCGGTAAACGCTGGCTCGATCTGGCGGACGCGCTGGAGACGCCGCGGATCACGCTGGAGCCCGCCAAGCGCCCGTCGCCGCGCCCGCCGGTCGATGTGCGCCCGCGCGAATTGCCGGTCACCGCGATCGAGACCCTGATCCGCGACCCCTACGACATCTACGCGAAGCGCATCCTGAAGCTGCGCGCCCTCGATCCGCTGCGCCCCGAACCCGACGCCTTGCTGCGTGGGCAGGTCCTGCACCAGATCGTCGAAACCTTCGTGAAGACCTATGACGAGACCGCCACCATCGAAGCGGCCCAAGCACGTCTGATGGAGATCGCGGAGGAGGTGATGCTCCGTGAAATCCCGTGGCCCAGTGCGCAGCGCATCTGGCTCGCAAGGGTCCGAGGGATCGCCGAGACATTTTGCCGGGCCGAGGCCGAGCGTCGCGCGCAGGGCGCGCCCATGGTGGTAGAGAAAAAAGGCTCTGTTTCACTGCAAAACCCGATTTTCACGCTGACTGCGAAGCCCGACCGGATCGACATTCTCGAGGACGGGCGCGCATGGATCTACGATTACAAAACTGGCACGCCGCCTTCCGAACGGGAGGTGATGGCCTTCAACAAGCAGATGCTTCTGGAGGCCGCGATGGTCGGGCGTGGGGCCTTCGAGGCGATCGGGCCGCGCGAGGTCGCGGGCATGTCCTATGTGCGGCTCGGCGGCGACGGCGCCACCACGCAGATCAAGGGCAAATCCGGGGATCGCAGCGAGACGCCCGAGGAGAGCTGGGAGAAATTCCGCAAACTGATCGCGCGCTATTTCGAACCGTCGCAAGGCTTCACCGCGCGGCGCGCTCCGCAAAAAGCGCGCGCGCGGACGGACTATGATCAGGTCTCGCGCTTCGGGGAATGGGATGTCACCGATGAGGTCGAGGGGGAGGACGTGTCATGACCCATCCGGCCAGCCTCAGACAGCATCAGGCCTCGCAACCGGACAGCTCGGTCTGGCTCGCCGCGAATGCGGGCTCGGGCAAAACCAAGGTGCTGACCGACCGCGTCGCGCGCATGCTTTTGGCGGGAACAGAGCCTCAACGCATCCTGTGCCTGACCTACACCAAGGCCGCCGCGGCGGAGATGCAGAACCGACTGCTTGGGCTGCTGGGCGGCTGGGCGATGATGGACGAGGCGAAGCTGCGCGAGAAGCTAAGGGCGCTGGGTGCCGATGAGGCGCTCTCTGCCGAGGATCTGGCGAAAGCGCGGCGGCTGTTCGCCAAGGCGATCGAGACGCCGGGCGGGCTGAAGATCCAGACCATTCACGCCTTCTGCGCGGGGCTGCTGCGCCGCTTCCCGCTTGAGGCGAAAGTCTCGCCGGGCTTTTCCGAGATGGACGACCGCGCCGGCGAATTGATGCGCGAGGATATCCTCGAGGAGATCGCGACTGGCCCGGATTGCGACCGGCTCGATGCGTTGCTCGGCGTCTATTCCGGCGAGGATCTGACGTCGCTTGCAGCCGATATAAGCCGGAATAGGGTCGGTTTTGCAGGCGATCTGGGCTTGCCCGATCTGCTGGAAGCCTACGATCTGCCGCGGGACATGACCGAAGAGGCGCTGCTGTCAGAAGTCTTCGACGACGGCGATCTGAAGATGATCCGCGAGGTCGCGCCTGCGTTTCTTGCAAGCTCCAAGAACGATCAGCGCGTCGGCGCAGGTCTGGCGGCGGCGCGCACCCGCGATCTGGACGCTGTGCAGGCCCTGGAAGATGTGCTTTGCGTCAAGAAACCGAAGGACGGCCCGCCCTATCAGCCCAAGCTCGACAAGGTTGCCACCAAGGCGCTCGCCAAATCGCTGGGCGACGGCACGATGGCGGCGCTGTCCGACCTGTCCGAGCGCGTCTCCGAGAACCGTCCCCGCCGTCTCGCTTTCGTCGCGGCCAAGCGCGCCCATGCGTTGCACCGGTTCGCGCAGGTCTTCCTGCCACGGCTCGACGCCTATAAGGCCGCGCGCGGCTGGCTCGATTTCGACGATCTGATCGACCGGGCGGCGGCGCTGCTGGATGAGCCGTCTGTGGCGCAATGGGTGCTGTTCCGCCTCGATGGCGGGATCGACCATATCCTCGTCGATGAGGCGCAGGATACCAGCCCCCGGCAATGGCGGGTGATCGAGCGGATCGCCGAGGAATTCACCTCCGGCGAGGGCGCGCATAAGGGCGAACGCACGCTGTTTGTGGTGGGCGACCGCAAGCAGTCGATCTATTCCTTCCAAGGGGCCGACCTCCAGCAATTCGAGGAGATGCGCGCCCATTTCGCCCGAAAATTCGCGGATATCGGTCGCGCGCTCTCTCCGCTGGAGCTGGAGCATTCCTTCCGATCGTCCGCCGCCGTGCTGCGTTCCGTGGACCTCGCTTTTGCGCGCGGGGCCGAACAGGGCCTGGGCGGCGCGCCCTCGCATATCGCCTTCCACGAGGCGCTTCCGGGCCGCGTCGATCTGTGGCCCGCGATCGAGGCGGTGAAGACGGATGATGAGGACGATTGGGAGAGCCCGGTCGATCTCACGAGCGCGGAATCTGCGATTTCTCAGCTGTCGCGCATGATCGCTGCCGAGATTTCCGCGATGATCGCGCAAGGCGTGCAGATCCCGGATCACGAGGCGCCCGGCGGCGCGCGCCCGGTGCATGAGGGCGATTTCCTGATCCTCGTGCGGCGTCGCTCGGAGCTGTTTTCCGAGATCATCCGCGCCTGCAAATCGATCGGGCTGGCGGTCGCGGGGGCGGATCGCCTGAAGCTCGGGGCGGAGCTTGCGGTGCGTGATATTCGCTCGCTTCTCAGCTTCCTCGCGACGCCCGAGGACGATCTGTCGCTGGCGGAGGCGTTGCGCTCGCCGCTTCTGAACTGGTCCGAGCAGGAGCTCTATCAGCTCGCGCAGCCCCGGAAGGGCTATCTCTGGGAGGCGCTCCGCCGTGGCGAGATGCGGCGCGATACGCAGGAGATGCTGAAAGATCTGCGCGACAATTCTGATTTCCTGCGGCCATTCGAGCTGATCGAACGCCTGCTGACCCGGCATGGCGGGCGCGAGCGGCTTCTGGCGCGGCTCGGCCCCGAGGCGGAGGACGGGATCGACGAGCTGATCTCGCAGGCACTGGCGTTCGAGCGTAACGAAGTGCCCAGCCTGACCGGGTTCCTCGGCTGGCTCGATGCGGATGACGTGCAGGTAAAACGGCAGCTGGACGGGGCAGGGCGCGCGATCCGGGTGATGACGGTCCACGGCTCGAAAGGGCTGGAAGCGCCGATCGTTATCCTGCCCGATACGGCGAAGAAAAAAGAGCCTAATCCGCCTAAAATCCTGCGTTTGGACAATGGCGTCGCGGGCTTGCGGCAGCCCACGACGGACGCGCCGGAGGCCCAGCTTTCGGCTGCGGGTAAGGAGACGACTGCCCGCACGGAAGAGGCACAGCGGCTTCTCTACGTTGCGATGACGCGGGCGGAGAAATGGCTGATTGTGGCCGCAGCCGGTGAGGTCGGCGAGGGCGACGAGACTTGGTATAGCCGGATGAAATCGGGCCTCGAAGCTGCCGGGACCGAGGACGTCACGGGGCTTTCCAAGCCGTTGCAGGAGCTGGGCGAGTTTCCACGCCACGCCACGGGCGCATGGCCGGAAAACGCGCTCGCGCCAGCGGCCGCAGAGGAGGTCACGCGACTGGATCTGCCCGCATGGAGCCTCACCCTAGCCGCTGCCGTCGAGCCGCCGCCGCGTCCGCTTTCGCCCTCTGATCTGGGCGGGGCGAAGGCTCTGTTCGGCGGTGGCGAGATCATGGACGAAGACGAGGCGCTGCGGCACGGCCGCAACCTGCACCGGCTCCTCGAATATCTGCCCGAACGGCCGCGCGACCAGTGGGAAGACCTTGCCGAACTGCTGCTGTCCGAGGGCGAGGATGTGCTGCTTCCGGGTGAAATAGAGCCTGTTTTGGCCGAAGCGATCCGCGTTCTCGAAGCGCCGGGCATGGCGGCCTGGCTGGGTCCGGACTGTCTGGCGGAGGTCGAGATCACCGCCGCGCTGGAGGAATTCGGCGGCCAGCGGATTCACGGCTTCCTCGACCGTCTGCGGATCGATGCCGAAGGCGTTCATGTCCTCGATTACAAATCCAACCGCATCGTCCCCGCGTCACCCGATCAGGTGCCCGAGGGGATCGTGCGACAGATGGCCGCCTATCGCGCGGCATTGCGCCAAATTCACCCCGGAAGCGCCATCACCTGCGCGATCCTGTGGACACAGGACGGAACGATCATGCCGCTCGCAGATGCACAGCTAGACGGGAGCTTGCGCACGCCCACTGTATCTTGACGCCGACGGGGGCGGAACTTACCTTCCTTGCCGACCCAATATTCAGGAGGCTGACATGGCTACCGTTGCTGTTACCGACGCCACTTTCGACGAAGAAGTGCGCAAGTCCGACGTTCCCGTCGTGGTGGATTTCTGGGCTGAATGGTGCGGCCCCTGCCGCATGATCGGCCCGTCGCTCGAAGAGATTGCCCAGGAAATGTCGGGCAAGATCAAGGTCGTGAAAGTGAACGTCGACGAGAACCCCGACAGCCCGGCGACGCTGGGCGTGCGTGGCATCCCCGCCCTGTTCCTGTTCAAGGATGGCGAGGTCGTCTCGAACAAGATCGGCGCAGCCCCGAAAGCGGCGCTGCAAAGCTGGATCAACGAATCGATCTGATCTGCGGATCAGGTTTGACGGAAAAGGGCGCCCTCGGGCGCCTTTTTTCATATCGGCCAGCCGAAATGGCGCAGCCGCGCGCGAAGCCGCTCTTCGAATTCGGGGCGGCCCGCGTTGAGCGATTGCAGCTGCAGGAACCAGTAGAGGTATCGCGCCACCGGCGGGGTCTCGCGCAGTTTGGCGAAAGCGGCCTCGATCCCGTCGCGCGGCACCGATCCGGCGATGTGGTGAAAATCCGACAGGCCGAACAGGATCGCCGGTTTGCGCAGGAAGAACCCTTCGAGGGCGAGCGCGCTGTTTTGCGTTGCAACGAAGCGGCAGCGGCGCAGCAACTCAGGCGAGCCGCCGGACTGAAAGCGAAAGCGCGGGTGACGGGCCGCGATTGCCTCCAGCGCCTCTATTTCGCGTGCTGTGTAATCCTCGTTGGGGTGCAGCGTCGCCACGACCGGGCCGGAGTGTCGGGCCAGCACCTCTTCGATCATCTGCACCGGGCTCACCGACTGAAACGAGCGGTGATCCAGCAGCCGTCCCTGTAGCGGGATGAAGGACAGATCCTCCTCATCGAACGGTTTTACGCCGGGATAGAGCCTATTTCGCGTGGAAAAGAAGAATTGCGCGGCGGCGTCCCCGTCCACTTCCTCGGCATCGAACGCTGCCTTCGCGACCGGCCAATCCCACCGCTCCGCCTCCGCCTCCACATGCCAGAACGCCCCCACATAGGTCCGTCGGCAGGTCAGCGCCCGCGCATGGGTCGGCGGCTCCATCCGGTAGAGCGCATAGCCCTCGCGCGCGGGGGCCGCCGCGCGCGCCTCGGGGCCTGTCCGATGCAGGCTGACGGTCCAATCCGCCGTCTCCACCGCTCCGATCAGCCGCTTGAAGAAATTGTGTTCACCGGCCCGGACCTGCTCCAGAATCCAGTCATCGAGATAGATCGAAAGGTGCTGCGCGCTCATGCGGTGACGCTAGCCGCAGGCTCACGCACCGGCAAGCGGGGTTGCAGCCCCGGCCTGCGGGTTACATATCTTTGGCGCAAACGGAGGACTAACATGGCCGAAGAGAAATTCCCGGGCTGGCACGGCACGACGATCATCGGCATCCGCAAGGGTGGTAAAGTGGTGGTCGCGGGCGACGGGCAGGTCAGCCTTGGCCAGACCGTCATCAAAGGCTCGGCGCGCAAGGTGCGCCGCCTGAGCCCCGGCGGTCACGACATCGTGGCGGGCTTCGCAGGCTCGACCGCGGATGCGTTCACCCTGCTGGAGCGGCTCGAGAAGAAGCTCGAAGCCTCGCCCGGGCAGCTGATGCGCGGCTGCGTGGAGCTGGCGAAGGATTGGCGCATGGACAAATACCTGCGCAATCTCGAAGCGATGCTGATCGTGACGGATGGCAAGGACCTCTATGTCCTGACCGGCGCGGGCGACGTGCTGGAGCCGGAACACGGCATTGCCGCGATCGGCTCTGGCGGGAATTTCGCCCTCGCCGCGGCGCGCGGGCTGATGGAAACCGATCTCGACGCCGAGGCGGTCGCGCGCAAGGCAATGGCGATCGCGTCGGACATCTGCGTCTACACCAACGGCAACCTGGCGGTGGAGAGCATCGGTGGCTGAGCTGACGCGCGACGATCTGCGCGCGGCGGTCGCGGCTGGCCATATCAACGAGGCGCAGGCCGCGTCTGTGATGGCGCTGGCCAGTAACCGCCTCGCCGGTCGCGCGGCCCTTCCGGCCGAGGACGAACCGTTCGAGCTGTTCAAAGGTTTCGCCGAGATCTTCGTGACCGTCGGCCTCGGCATCCTGATCACCGGGTCGTTCGGCTTCCTCCTCTTTGCGGGCGGCAAGCTGGGTTACGCGATGCTGATCCCGCTGATCGCGCTGCTGGGCGAATATTTCACCCGCAAGCGCAGGATGGTGCTGCCCTCGATCCTGCTGACGCTCACGCTGGGCGGGGCGGTGCTGGCGAGCTTCCTCGGCATTCCGATCCTCGGGATGCGCTTCATCGCCGAAGCCCCGAACTTCGATCTCGCGCTGGTCGCGACCGCCGTCGCGCTGATTGCGTGGTTCCTGCGCTACCGGGTGCCGTTCTCGATGTTCCTCGTGGGGCTTTGCGGGCTGGGCCTGCTTCTGTCCTTCGCAAAAGGCTTCGACCCCGAAGCGCCGATTTCGCAGACGGTCGACCTGTTTGATCTGTCCAACGGCTCGGCGCTGTCGCTGGCGATGCTGGTCTTCGGGCTTCTGGCGCTCGCAGGTGGCATCTGGTTCGACATGCGCGACCCGCATCGGCTGGGTCGGCAATCGGCCTCGGGCTTCTGGCTGCACGTGCTCGCCGCCCCCGCGCTGGTCAACACGCTCGCGCTGACCTTCTACAAGATGGGGCCGGGGACGGGCTATGTGCTTCTGCTCGCCACGCTTGCGGTCTTTGCCGCGCTGGCGCTGATCATCGACCGGCGCTCCTTCTTCACGGCCGGGATCGGCTACATGATCTTCCTCAGCTTCTACGCGTTTGGCGACGCCGCCGATCCGCGCAGCTGGTGGATCACGCTGATCCTGATCGGCCTCTTTCTCACCGCGCTCGGCTCTTTCTGGACCGAGCTGCGCACGCGCCTGATGCGCGCGCTTCCCAATTTTCCCGGCAAGCACCGCCTGCCGCCCTATGCCACGGAGTAATCCATGACCGATCTGACCCCCCGCGAAATCGTCTCGGAACTCGACCGTTTCATCATCGGCCAGAAGGACGCCAAGCGCGCCGTCGCCGTTGCGCTGCGCAACCGCTGGCGCCGTCAGCAACTGCCCGACGATCTGCGCGAAGAGGTCTATCCGAAGAACATCCTGATGATCGGCCCGACCGGCGTCGGCAAGACCGAGATCTCGCGCCGTCTGGCGAAACTGGCCCGCGCGCCTTTCCTGAAGGTCGAGGCCACGAAGTTCACCGAAGTGGGCTATGTCGGCCGTGACGTGGAGCAGATCATCCGCGATCTGGCCGATGTCGCGATGGTGCAGACCCGCGACTACATGCGCGAAGAGGTGAAGGCGAAGGCGCATCAGGCCGCCGAGGATCGCGTGATCGCCGCGCTCGCCGGCACCGATGCGCGCGAAAGCACCCGCGAGATGTTCCGCAAGAAGCTGCGCGATGGAGAGCTCGACGACAAGATCATCGAGCTGGACGTGGCCGATCAGTCCGGCGGCATGCCGCTCGGGATGATGGGCGGTCAGCCGGGCATGGAACAGCAGATGCAGGGTCTTCAGGACCTGTTCAAAGCCTTCGGCGGCAACCGCACCACGCGGCGCAAGATGACCGTCTCGGAGAGCTACGAGACGCTGATCTCGGAAGAGGCCGACAAGCTTCTCGACGACGAGACGGTGAAGACCGCAGCCCTCGAGGCCGTGCAGCATTCCGGCATGGTCTTCATCGACGAGATCGACAAGGTCACGGCGCGCTCGGATGCGCGCGGGGCCGATGTCTCGCGCGAAGGCGTGCAGCGCGACCTGCTGCCGCTGATCGAAGGCACGACGGTCTCGACCAAGCTCGGCCCGGTGAAGACCGACCATATCCTCTTTATCGCCTCGGGCGCGTTCCACATCGCGAAACCCTCGGACCTGCTGCCTGAATTGCAGGGCCGTCTGCCGATCCGCGTGGAGTTGCAGGCGCTGACCGAGCAGGACTTCACCCGCATCCTGTCGGAGACCGACAACGCGCTGACCCGCCAATATCAGGCGCTGATGAAGACCGAAGAGGTCGAGGTCGCCTTCACCGAAGACGGCATCGCGGCGCTCGCCCGGATCGCGGCGGAGGTCAATCAATCGGTCGAGAATATCGGTGCGAGAAGGCTCTATACCGTCATGGAACGCGTGTTCGAGGAGCTGTCCTTCACTGCGCCCGACCGTGGCGGACAAAGCGTCACCGTCGATGCGGAATTCGTCGAGAACGAGCTGGGCGATCTGACCCGCGACACCGATCTGAGCCGCTACGTCCTCTAGGGCACTGGCACCTCGCGCGCGCTCTGTTATCCTCCTGCGGGAGGGATGCGAGGCACGGGCGATGGCGCGGTTTCTGATCGTAATCTTGATGCTGAGCTTGGCCGCCTGCGCACCGCGTGGGCGGCTTGCCTATCTCGATCACCCGGTCGCCGATGCGCGCTCGATTTTTGTGGGCTCGACCCGGGCGCCCGATCCGCAGACCGGGCAACCCTTCGGCACCGCGCGCAGCCAGCAGCTGCGGCTCGCACGTTTCGACGTCGCGACGCCCCCGGACCGCGAGGTGGCCGAGATCGCCTATCCGATGACCGACACCTTGCCGGTCGACCCGGACAAGCAGTTCCTCGTCTCGCAATCCGAGATCGACATGAAGCGCCCTGCGTTCCAGTCGGAGCTGCGCACGGCGCTGCGCAAACATGACGGGCAGGCGGTGCTGTTCGTCCACGGCTTCAACAACTCCTTCGCCGAGGGCCTCTATCGGATGGCGCAGATGGGCGCGGATTTCGATCTGCCCGGCGTGCTGGTGCATTATTCCTGGCCGTCGCGGGCGAATGTGCTGGGCTATGCCTATGACCGGGATTCGGTGCTGTTCGCGCGCGACGGGCTGGAGAGATTGATCGACGATCTGAACGCGGCGGGGGCGAAACGCATCCTGATCGTGGGGCATTCGCTGGGCGCGGAACTGGTGATGGAGGTGCTGCGTCAGGAGGCGATTACGCGCAAACAGGGTCGATTTTCGACGATTTCCGGGGTGGTCCTGATCTCGCCGGACATTGCGGTGGATGTGTTCAAGACGCAGGCCGACGCGATCGGTGCGTTGCCGCAGCCGTTCATTATCTTCACCTCCGCGAAGGATCGCGCGCTCCAGCTATCGGCGCGGCTGTCGGGCAAGCGCGACCGGCTGGGCAATCTGGAAGACGTCTCAAGTATCGCGCATTACAAGGTGACGCTGATCAACGTCTCGGCCTTCAACACAGGCGACGGGCATTTCAACGTCGTCACCTCGCCTGCGCTGATCCGGCTGCTCGACAGCGCGCAGAAAGTGGCCGAGGTGCTCGAGGTCGAGCAGTTCGGGCGCACGGGGCTGGGCGATGCGGTGGTGCTGACGGTCGAGAATACGACGCAGATCATCCTCGCGCCGATCTCGGGCGGTTAGCGAATCCGGCGCAGATAGACGTAGTAGGCGCCCGCGCCACCATGTTTCAGATGTGCTTCGTTGATCTGCATGACGGCGGGCGCGAGCGGCATCATCCGCAACCAGTGCGGCACCTGATGGCGTAACACCCCCACCCGCCGCGGGATCGGGCCGTCATCGTCGCCGCGCTTGCCCTTGCCTGTGATCACAAGCACCAGCCGCTTGCCGTGGCTTTGCGAATTCAGGATGAAGCGGATTAGTTCGGGATGAGCTTCGGTCAATGTCAGCCCGTGCAGATCGAGCACGCCTTCGGGCTTCAGCTTGCCGCGCGTCATCGCCTTATGCGCCTTGCGGTCCATCGTGACGGGCTGACGTGCGAGATGCTCGCCCGGCTCCGGGGCAAGGTCGTGACGGCCCGGCGAGGGTTTCGCGTGCTGACCCATCTCGAAACTGCGCAGCCCCTCGGCCCTCGCTTTCGGCTTGGGTTTCGGCGTCAGAAAAGACTCTAATTCGGCGGGATCGGCCTTTTTCGGGCGGTAGTTCTCCGTCGTCGACGCCACGCGATCCCACAGCGCGCGTTCCTCGGGGCTGAGTTTGCGTTTGCGGCTCATGCGCGCCTCCGCAAGCCGATCATCCGGCCCTTGGCGTTGATCGCGCCCGCGATGCGCCCGGCGTCCATGCCGGTGCCGATGAAGAGATCGCCGCGCCCCGCGCCCTTGATCGCAGAGCCAACGTCCTGCGCCACCATCAGCCGCTGTCCAAAGCCCGGACAGTCGATCCAGACCGGGCTGCCCAGCGGCACGACCTCGGGGTCTACGGCGAGGCTGCGTCCCGCGCTCACCGGACGCCCCATCGCGCCCAGGGGGCCGGTGTCGCCCGGGATATCCAGCACCCGGAAGAATACGAAAGAGGGGTTGTGATCGAGCAGTCCTTGCAGCTGATCGGGGTTCTCGGCGGCCCAGCGTCGGATGAACTCGGGCGTCATCTCCTCGGGCGGGGCTGCGCCGCGCGCGATCAGCTCCTTGCCGATCGAGCGGTAGGGATGCCCGTTCTTGCCGTCGAACCCCAGCCGCAGGCTGCCGCCATCTTCAAACCGCACCCGCAGCGAGCCTTGCACCTGCGCGAGATAGGCCTCGATCGGGCTCTCCAGCCAAATCAGTTCGTGCCCCGCCAGTAGATCGCCCGCCGCGATCTCGGCGCGGGTATACCACGGCGAATTAGACCCTATTTCACCCGGTTTCGCATAAAGCGGCCAGGTGAAGCGGTCGGATTTCTTCCGCGCGCCGGGCAGTTCGGGTTCGTAATATCCGGTGAAATGCGCAGCCCCCTCGGGGGCGATTTCATAGGGGGCGAAATAGGTTTCGAAGGCGGTTCTGGCATCGTCCAGCCCGGCGGTGTCCATCCCATAGAGATCGGCCGTAACGCAAAACGCCGCCCAAGCGGCGGCGTGATCGTCCCGGGTCCAGCCGGGAATATCGGCGAAGGACAGCGCCACCGGCTTCAGCCGCCCGTGGCGACGAGCTGCCAGTTCGGGTCATTCGCACCCATCGTGCGGGCGAAGGTCCAGATATCACGCTGCTTGCGCGGCGACTTGGGATCGCCCTCGACCACCTCTCCGGCGGCATCGCGCGCGACCGAGATGATCTCGGCCCCGAAGCGCACGGTCACTTCGGCTTCCTTCGTGGAGTGGTCGAAATCGGCATTGCTCAGCACCAGCTCGCGCAGGCCGAGGAATTCCGCCTGAACGTCGAGACCCTTCTCCTTGCGCGCTTCCACAGCGCCCTCGAAGGCCTCGTAGACCTCGGCCGACAGGAAGGGGCGCACCTTTTCCAGATCGCCGGTCTCGAAAGCCATCAGGATCATCTCATAAGCGCCGCGCGCGCCTTGCAGGAATTCCGACACCGAGAAGCTCGGCTCGACGCGTTTCATCGCGGCAAGCGCTACGGCGGCGGTCGAGCCCTCGGGCACATTGTCGATGATATCGTGATCGGGACCGCCTTCGATCACGTCGAAATCGCGCTTCGGCGCCGGGGCGTCCGGCGTTTCGGGCGCGATCGGCTTTTCATAGCCCTCACGGGTCCCGAGCACGCTTTTCAGCTTGAAAATCAGGAAGATCGCAATCGCCGCGAGGACGATAAGCTGAATGACGGCACCGGACATCGAGACCCCTGTGTTTGGCTTCATGTTTGTTTCTAGGTCAATGGCTACTTATGTAAGGCGTCAACTAGTTCAAGTCCACCGGCGCAGCTTGCCCGGAGACGCGATAAAAGAGGATGCCATGTGGATCTTTCTGGCCTTTCTGGCCGTGCCGCTGATCGAGATCGGTCTGTTCATTCAAGTGGGCGGGCTCATCGGCCTGTGGCCGACGCTGGGGATCGTGTTGCTGACCGCGATCGTCGGCACGTCGCTGGTACGCCGGGAAGGGGCGCGTGCGCTCAACGATCTGCGCAGCTCTCTCAATGAATTGAGCGACCCGTCGCGCCCGCTGGCGCATGGCGCGATGATCCTCGTGGCCGGGGTGCTGCTGCTGACGCCGGGCTTCTTTACCGACACGGTCGGGATCCTGCTGCTGATCCCCGGGATTCGCGACTGGGTGATGAAAGCCGCGGCGAGCCGGGTGAAGGTGCAGCGATTCGAGATGGGCGGCGCGTACCGGACGACGACCCAATACGATCCGCGCCGCGAACCTCCGAACCGTCCACGCGATCCGGAGATCCTCGACGCCGAAGAGGTCGAAGAGATGACCCATCGCGACGATCCGAACGGCAAGCCTCCCGGCGGGCCGTCCGGCTGGACGCGTCATTGAGAATTGAGGCTTCTTTCTGCCGGTGCTAAACCTCGCACAATTAATTTTGGGAGAGGTCGATGACTGACGAAGCAAATGGCGAGACCAACGGCGCCGCGGATCCGCAGCAAGAGCAACAAGGGCTGCGTATGAACATCCTCGCGCAATTCACGCGCGACATGTCCTTCGAGAACAATGTCGCCACGAAAGGCGTGCAGACCAGCGACATCCAGCCCGAGATGCAGGTGCAGGTGTCGCTCGACGCCAAGAAGCGCAACGCCGAGCACCAGTACGAGGTGATCACCAAGTTCAAGATCACCGCGAACAACAAGTCGGACGGCGCGACGCTCTACCTGCTCGAGCTCGATTACGGCGGCATCTTCCACGTCGAAGGCGTGCCGGAAGATCAGCTTCATCCCTTCCTGCTGATCGAATGCCCGCGCCAGCTGTTCCCCTTCGTGCGCCGCATCGTTTCGGATGTGACCCGCGACGGTGGCTTCCCGCCCTTCAACCTCGAGATCGTCGATTTCGTCGCGCTGTATCGCAACGAACTGGCGCGCCGTCAGCAGACCGAGGCGCCCACGACGGTCTGATTCGTCAAGCTGGCCTGAGGCGCGGCATCGTGCCTCAGGGACAAGCTGACACCGTGACTCTGGCCTGTCACGGACCCATTTTGTAACGGTGATCCCGCCCGCGACCCGGGCAGGATCATCGGATTCAAAAGAGGTATCATGGGCCAGATACAGGCATGGATCGAGGGCACGCTCGCCCCTGTCGATGTGATGGATGCGCATCGCGAAGGGATCCGCCACCGGGCGGTTTCCATTTTCGTCATGGATGGCGAAAAGCTCCTTTTGCAGAAGCGTTCGGAAAACTGCCTGCAATCTCCCGGTCTCTGGTCGAATACCTGCTGCAGTCACCCTGATTGGGGGGAGCGCCCCGAGACCTGTGCGCTGCGGCGGCTGCGCGAGGAACTGGGCATCGAGGGGCTCTATCCTGCCCATGCCGACCGTATCGAATACCGGATGGATGTCGGCGACGGGCTGATCGAGCATGAAGTAACCGACATCTACATCGCCTATGCGCAGCGCGGCCTTTCCGTGAATCCCGATCCCGAGCTGGTCTCGGAGACTCGCTGGATCGGTCTTTACGACCTCGGTGCCGAGGTGCGGCGCTATCCCGATCGGTTCTCGCGCTGGCTGCGGTTTTACATGCAGGAGCATATCTCCCGCATCCTGCCCGCCCTGATCTGCTGAGCGGCGGGGATTTCTGCCGATTGCCTTAAATTGCTACGCGGAATTCCGCGCTTGCCCTAGCTTTCGCATCGCTTACCTGTAACTCTGCTCTCGATTGGGCGGGGGCATGAGTAATGGGACCGAAGACCATCCGAGTTTTTCATTTGAGCGTGGCGGCGCTTGCGATCCTCGCGACCCCGGCACTCGCATATTCGTTAAAGTTTAATACTCCCGGCGCGTCGGACGATCTGCGCAATACGATCAAGGGCGCGTCGCTTCTGGTGCAATCCGCAGATGACGACAGCAAGGACGCGCAGGACGTGCTCTCCGAGGCGCGCGCCGACTATAACCGCATCGTTTCGGCGCTGTTCGCCGAGGGGCGGTATTCCGGCACCGTGTCGATCAAGCTCGACGGGCGCGAGGCCGCCACGATTCCGCCGCTCGATGCGCCTTCCACGGTGAACAACGTCACCGTGACCGTGACGCCGGGCCCCGAGTTTACCTTCTCGCGCGCCGATATCGCGCCGGTCGCGCCGAAAACCGATCTGCCCGAGGGTTACAAGGTCGGTGCGGTCGCGAAATCGGGCGTGATCGTCGACGCCGCAAGCGCGGCGACGACCGGCTGGCGCGATGCGGGCCACGCCAAGGCCGAAGTCTCCTATCAGAACATCGTCGCGGATCACCGCGCCAATCAGCTGGCTTCCGACGTGCGTCTGGCACCGGGGCCGCTCGTGACCTTCGGACGGCTCGAGACTTCGGGAAACAAGCGCCTGCGCACGAAGCGCCTGCGCGAGATCGCGGGTTTCCCCACCGGCGAGGTCTATGATCCGAAGAAGCTCGATCAGGTTCAGTCGCGGCTGCAGCGCACCGGGATTTTCTCCTCCGTGGCGATCACCGAGGCAAAGACGCTCAACCCTGATGACAGCCTCGATGTGAACCTCGCCGTGGTCGAGCAGAAGAAACGCAAGATCGGCCTCGGCGCGGAACTCAGCTCCAGCGACGGGCTTGGCCTCAACGGCTACTGGCTGCACCGCAACCTCTTCGGCGGCGGCGAACGCTTCCGCGTGGATGCGGGCATTTCCGGGATCGGCGGCGCGACGGGCGGCACGGATTACTCGATCGGCGCGCGGATCGACCGCCCCGCGACCTTCAACCCGGAAACCAGCGCCTATATCACCACCGAGATCAGCCAGAAGAACGAAGAGGATTACACCGAGAACGCCTTCGATATCGGCTTCGGTCTGACGCGGATCTTCAACGACAAGCTGACCGGCGACGTCTCGATCAATTATGGCTGGTCCAAGGTGACCGACGACTCGGGGCAAACCTATTTCCGGCAGGTCTATCTGCCGACGAAACTCACCTGGGACGATCGCGACAACAAGCTCGATCCGACCAAGGGCTATTTCATTCAGGCGGGCGTGACGCCCTTCGTGGGGATCGGCGGCGATACCGGCACCGGGGCTCAGGTCACGGGCGATCTGCGGGCCTATCGGGGCTTCGGACAGAACGACCGCTTCGTGCTCGCGGGCCGAGTGCAGCTTGGCGGGGTCTATGGCTCCGATCTCGAGGAAACCCCGCGGGACTACCTGTTCTATTCGGGCGGCGGCGGCACCGTGCGCGGCCAGCCCTATCAGTCGCTTGGCGTCGAAGTGCTCGACGGCGGCACGCTGAAAACCGGCGGCACCGAATTCGTGGGTTTCCAGGGCGAAGCGCGCATCGGCATCACCGACAAGATCGGCGCGGTCGCCTTCTACGACTACGGCTATATCGCGGGCGGCGGCGACTCGGGCTCGCAGGCAGGCGCGGGCCTCGGCCTGCGCTACAAGACGGGCATCGGCCCGATCCGCCTCGACGTCGGCTTCCCGGTCTCGGGCGGCACCGGATCGGGGGCGCAACTCTATATCGGTATCGGGCAGGCCTTCTGATGAAACGTTTCGCTATCCTTCTCGCCTTCTGCCTCACGCCGCTGGTCGCCACCGCGCAGGACAGCGCGCCGCAGACCGCGGACGGGGCAGGGGCCGCGACCGACGAGCAGACGCAGCGCGACCGCTCCTATCTGACCGGTCTGATCGAGGATAACCTCTCGGGCGCCGGGCGCACCGTGCGGCTTGACGGGTTCTCGGGGGCGCTGAGTTCGCGGGCGACCTTCGATCAGCTCACGATCTCCGACAAGGACGGCGCGTGGATCACGATCAAGGACGGCGCGCTCCAGTGGAACCGCACGGCGCTGCTGACCGGCAAGATCGAGATCGACGAGCTCTCCGCCGCCGAGATCGACCTGCCGCGCCTGCCGACCTCCGAGAGCAGCTCGACCGCCCCCAGCCCCGAGGCCAAGCCCTTCCAGCTTCCCGACCTGCCCGTCTCGGTGCAGATCGGCAAGATCGACGCGAAGAAGGTGATCCTCGGCGAGCCGATCCTCGGGCAAGAGGCGACGGTCAAAGTCTCTGGCTCGATGTCGCTCGCAGGGGGCGAGGGCAACGCCAAGCTCGACATCGCCCGGATCGACAACAAGAAGGGCCAGTTCTCCCTCACCGCATCCTACGAAAACGCCACGCGCGAACTGGGCCTCGACCTGCTGGTGGACGAGGGCAAGAACGGGATCATCGTCCAGAAAGTCGGCCTTCCGGGCAATCCGGCGATGACGCTCGCCGTTTCGGGCAAGGGCCCGCTCGACGATTTCACCGCCGATATCGTGCTGAGCACCGAAGGTCAGCAGCGTCTGGCGGGGCAGGTCTCGGTGGGTAGCAAACTGCCCGAGGGAGCACCCGAAGGCAGCGACAAGGTCACGACCTTCTCCGTCGCGCTGGGCGGCGATATTCGTCCGCTCCTGCCGCCCGATTACCACGAATTCTTCGGCAACGAGGTCGCACTGGTCGCGGATGGCACGCGCACGGCCTCGGGACAGACGACGCTCAATACGCTCGATCTGAAATCGCGCGCGCTGCAGCTGAACGGCTCGGCGCAGACCGGCGCCAACAACATGCCGGTGAAATTCGACCTCACCGCCAATCTCGGCCTCGGCGATGGCCAAGAGGTGCTGCTGCCGATCTCGGGGCCGAAAACCTATGTGCAATCGGGCACGCTCGATCTCTCTTATGACGAGGCCGAAGGCGATGGCTGGAAACTGACGGGCCGTCTGAACCAGCTGCGCCGCGAGGATGGCACCAAGATGCTGACCGCGAACCTCTCGGGTTCGGGCCGCATCCGGCAGGCTTCGCCGCCCTCTGCGGGTGGCACCGTGCTTTTGGGCATCAACGGGCTGGAGCTGTCCGATCCAAAGCTGAGCGCGGCGGCAGGCAGCGCCGTCACCCTGCGCACCGTGTTCTCGTGGCAGCAGGACAAGCCGCTGCGCCTGTCGCAACTGGCGCTGAAAGGCTCCGGCTACAGCCTGAATTCCAACCTCACGATCGACAATATCAGCGAGGGTGTGACCATCGAGGGCGCGGCGCAGATCGACCATTCGAACCTCTCGATGCTGTCGGGTCTGGCGGGGCGTGATCTCGGCGGCGCGGCGCGGATGACAGTCGCGGGGAAATACACCGTTCTCAGCGGCGCCTTCGACGCCAATCTCAACCTCGTCGGTCAGGACATTTCGGTCGACCAGCCGCAGGCGGATCGTGCCTTGGCGGGCCGGTCGGAAATCGCGATCTCGGCCAAGCGAGACGAGACCGGGCTGACACTGGATTCGCTTAACGTGCAGACAAGCGCGGGCACGCTTCAGGCGCAGGGCGATCTGGCGAGCGAGAACGGCAAACTGACCGCCACGCTCGACACCAATGACCTGTCGCTCCTGGGCGATCAATATGGCGGCAAGTTGGCCGCCGATGCGACCGTGACGCTGAATGGCGGCACCTATGGGGTGACACTCAAAGGCACCGGCAATTCCCTCGCGATCGGTATCCCCGAGGTGGACCGCGCGTTGGCCGGACGGTCTGAGATTTCGGTCTCGGGCTCGCGCAGCGATGCCAGCATGACGCTCGACTCGCTCGACGTGAAAACCGCAGCGGGAGAGCTGCAGGCGCAGGGCAATCTCGATGGCGACAAGGGTAAGGTGACCGCTCATCTCGACACCAAGGATCTGTCGGTGCTGGGCGCGAAATATGGCGGCACGCTTGTGGCCGATGCGACGGCGACGATGGATGGCGCGACCTATGGGGTGACGCTCGACGGCACCGGCAAATCCCTCGCCATCGGTCAGCCCGAGGCGGACAAGCTTCTGGCGGGCACGACGAACCTCTCGCTGCAGGCGAAATATGCGAACGGCGCGGTCGAAGTACAGAACCTCGACCTGAAGAACCCGCAGCTCGACGTTTCCGCCAAGGGGACCGCGGGCGAGTCCTCGCGCAAGGTCGACCTGAACGCGCGCCTCGCCAATGCCGCGCTGCTCGCGCCGGGCTTCCCGGGACCGGTGACGGTGTCGGGCACGGTCACCGAGGATGGCTCTGGCTATAATCTGAACCTCTCGGGCACCGGACCGGGCGGCATGGACGCGAAAGTGTCTGGCCGCATGGCGACGAATTTCGCTGATGCCGACCTCTCGATCACTGGGCAGGCGCAGACGGCCCTTGCCAACAGCTTCATCGAGCCGCGCTCGGTCCAAGGCCCGCTCAGCTTCGATTTGCGGATGAACGGCAAACCGGGGCTGGCGGCGCTGTCGGGCACGGTGACGTCGAATGGTGCGAAACTCGTCGCCCCCAATCTCGGCATGGTTCTGGAAAACGTCGACACGCGCGTGCAGCTTTCGAATGGCAGTGCGCAGCTTGGCGTGACCGGGCGGCTGGGGACGGGCGGGCAGATCACTGTCAACGGCCCGATCAACCTCTCCGCGCCGTACAACGGCAACCTGACGATCCGCTTCGACCGCGCGCGGCTGAAGGACCCCGAGCTTTATGACACGCGCGCTTCGGGCACGATCACGATGGACGGCCCGCTGACCGGCGGTGCGAAAATCGCCGGGCGCATCACGCTGAGCGATACCGAATTGCGGGTGCCCTCCTCGGGCGTCGGCGGCGGGGCTTCGGTCCCCGACGGCATCCAGCATGTCGGCGAGAGCGGTGCGGTGCGCGAGACACTGAAGCGCGCCAGCCTGCTGAACAATGGTCAGAGCGATGCGAGCGGTGGTGCAAAGGCCTCCGGTCCGTCCTTCCCGCTCGATGTCACCATCGCCTCCGAACGCGGCATCTTCGTGCGCGGCCGGGGTCTGGATGCGGAGCTTGGCGGTTCGCTGCGGATCACCGGCACCACGGCGAACGTGATCCCGATCGGGCAGTTCCAGCTGGTGCGCGGGCGGCTCGACATTCTGGGCCAGCGCTTCACGCTCGATCAGGGCCGGATCGCGCTGCAAGGCGCGCTGGTGCCCTATATCGACTTCACCGCGACCACGACGCAGGACGATTACACGATCTCGATCAACATTCAGGGGCAGGCGAATGCGCCACTGGTGACCTTCGCGTCCTCGCCCGACCTGCCGCAGGACGAGGTTCTGGCGCGGCTGATCTTCGGGCGGTCCATCGACAATCTCTCGCCCTTGCAGGCGGCGCAGTTGGCCTCGGCCGTCGCGACGCTCGCGGGCAAGGGCGGCGAAGGGATCATCGGCAAGCTGCGGAAGAATTTCGGGCTGGATGATTTCGACGTCTCGACCGATGCGCAGGGCAACACCCAGCTCAAGGTCGGGAAATACCTGTCGGACAATATCTATACCGATGTCACGGTGGGCGGCGACGGCACCTCGCAGATCAACCTCAATCTGGATGTGACCAAGAGCCTCACCGCGCGCGGCACCGTCGGCTCTGACGGCAAGAGCGGGGTCGGCCTCTATTTCGAGAAGAACTACTGATCCATAAGTTTCACTTCATTTCCGCGCCCGGAAATAAGTGAAACTTATGATGAGGGGGCTTCCTTGGTCTTAGCCTCGTCGTCGCCCTCGATTGCGTCGCGGAGTTTCTCTTGCGCGCGGCGCTTGCGGAAGGCGGCGAGCTCGGCGTTCAGCGCGGCCCCCATCAGAACCGAAAAGGCGCTGAGATAGAGCCAGACGAGAAGCGCGATTACCGCCCCGATAGAGCCGTAGATCTTGTTGTAATTGCCGAAATTCGACAGGTAGAAGGTCAGCCCGATCGAGCTGAGCCCCCAGAGCGCCGTCGCCAGAACCGCGCCGAGCGTCAGGATCGGATCGCGCTTGCCCTCGGTGTTCGGGCCATAGCGATAGAGAATGCCGAGCGCGGTCAGCATCAGCAAAAGCATCGCCGCCCATGGCAGTCCCGAGAGCAGGATTTTTGAGTATTCGTGGAAGGGCAGGAAGTTGATGACGACGGGCACGACGACCACCGTCGCCATCGCGGCCAGCATCACGCCGACCAGCGCGATGGTCATCAGGTAGCCCATGATGAAGCTCCAGATCGTCGCCCGGGGCCGGGTGCCATGGATCACGTTGAGGCTGAGCACCAACGCCGCGACACCCGCGCGGGCCGAGAACAGTGTCACGGCGGCAGAGAACATCACGCCGAGCCCGATCGTTGCGCGCGGCCCGATCAGCCAGTTCTGAATCTGGTCGTTGATCAGCGCATAGGCTTCGGGCGGGATGAAATCATCCGCCACGTTGAGATAGGTGCGGATCACGGTCGGATCGGCAAACGCGCTCCAGAGGGCGATGGTCGCGGAGATGCCGGGGAAGATCGCGAGCATGGAATAGAAGGCGACCCCCGCCGACACGAGGGTGATATTCGATTGGAACAGCCGCCCGAACAGGCTGACCGCGAATTTCGCCGTTTCTCTCACGCGCTACTCCTCGTTTCATTCACCATTGCTCAAGCCCCGCGTGATCGCAACGCGGGGCCCGCGCTTTGCTGAAAGCTGTTGCGTCTCAGGCGCTTGGCGTCGCGCGAGCCGAACCGTGCCTGTGCCAGACAGGGCCGGAAACACGAAAACATGCTGGAATAGGGTCTATTTTTGGCCAAGGCGCAGGTCAGTACGGGCCGAGCCACGCGCGCCCTCCGCCCGTGGTCGGGGCCAGGATCACGAAAGCGCCAGATTGTCACAAAAGGGAATCACTTCGCCGTTAGGAGCGTCGTGAACGCAACTAGCCAAGGGATCAGCCATGTCGCTTCGTACGACCCTCCTCCAAGCCACCGCTATCGCTGTGCTGCCGCTTGCGGCGCATGCCGGTGACATCTCTTTCTCGCCCGTTCCTTTCGCCAAGGACGACGCGGCCAAACGTCAGGCTATCGCCTCCGACACGGTCACCATCGACGGCAAGGATTACAAGATCGGCTATCACGTGATGGCGCGCTCGGGCGACAAGATCGGTGACAACACCTTCGCCCTGCTGACCGACAAGGACGGCAACCCGGTTAAGTCGGCCGACGGCTCCGAGCATATCTCGGACTCCGCCGATTTCACCTCGCTCCTCCGTCAGGGCGACAAGCTTTATTCGGTGACGCATTTCGAGTCGCGCCCCGGTGCGATGTATCTCAGCGAAGTCGCGCAGGATGCGGACGGCAACCTGAAGCTGGTCTCCACCAAGCCGATCGACTTTTCCGAATATCACGGTCTCTGGGTGCCCTGCGCGGGGTCCGTGACGCCGTGGGAGACGCATCTGGGCTCGGAGGAATACCCGGCCGATGCGCGCGCGATCGAAGCGGCGACCTCGCTCGACGAGATCGACGATTACGATTTCCCGATGGTGCGCTATGCGGGCGTGAACCCCGAGGGCATGAGCCTCGAGCAGTTCCGCGACGCGTATAAGCCCTATCGCTACGGCTACCCGACCGAGATCACCGTCTCGGAAGACGGCTCGGCCAAGGCTGACAAGCATTTCGCGATGGGCCGCGTGGCTGTGGAGCTGGCCTATGTCATGCCCGACCAGAAAACCGCCTATATCTCGGATGACGGCACCAATGTCGGCCTGTTCCGCTTTGAAGCCGACACCGCAGGCGATCTGAGCGCCGGTACGCTTTATGCGGCCAAGTGGAACCAGACCTCGGCAGAAAATGGCGGCGCGGCCGATCTGGAATGGGTCGATCTGGGCCATGCCGACGACGCGACGATCCAGAAGGCGATCGAAGCCGGCACCCAGTTCTCGGATCTCTTCGAGACCGCCGAGATGGGCGAGGACGGTTCCTGCGCCGATGGCTTCTCGGCTTCGAACGCCGAAGGCAATCCCGAATGTCTGAAGGTCAAGGACGGCATGGATGCGATCGCCTCGCGTCTGGAAACCCGTCGCTATGCCTCGATGAAGGGCGCCACGACCGAGTTCCGCAAGATGGAAGGCATCACCTACGACGCCGACAAGCATCAGATGTATCTGTCGATGTCGGCTGTCGAGAAGGGCATGGAAGACGGTGCCAAGCAGGATCTGGGCGGGATGAACGCGATCAAACTGCCCAAGAACAAGTGCGGCACGGTCTATTCGCTCTCGCTGGACGACAAGTTCACCGCGACGAAGATGATGGGTCTGATCTCGGGCAAGCCGCTCACCGAAGAGCACAAGGTCAAGGCGCAGGACGCAAGCTGCGACCCGGCGCATGACATGTGCGGCGACACGGCCGAGCTGAACAGCTGCGATATCAACGGCATCGCGAACCCGGACAACATCACCTACATGCCGGGCTACAACACGCTGATCATCGGTGAAGACACCGGTTCGGGCCACCAGAACGACGTGATCTGGGCGATGAACACCGACACCAAGGAGCTGACCCGCATCCTTTCGACGCCCTACGGTTCGGAAACCACCTCGACCTACTGGTACCCGAACGTCAATGGACACGGCTATCTGATGGCGGTCATCCAGCACCCCTATGGCGAGAGCGACGAAGACAAGCTGACCGACCCGGCGCAGGCGCGCGCCTATGTTGGCTATGTTGGTCCGTTCCCGCAGATGGATGCCACCGCGAAGACCCAATAACGGGCGCTCGCGAGACATTTCTGGCGAGGCCCGGCGGAGACCCGGGCCTCGCCTTTTCTTTCAAGACTGAGGACTGACGGATGCTGCGGATTTCGATACTGGCGCTGCTGAGCATGACCAAGATGGCGGGGGCGGTCGATCTGAAGACCACGGTGCTGGGCAATCCGACGGCCTATATTCCTCCGCAATGCTATACCAAAACAGAAGATGCGGCGGGCGAGGTGCATAACCCCTGCCAGACCTGTCACACTTATCCGCGCCATCCCAATTATGTGCGCGATGCCGATCTGCAGACCGAATACGCGTTTCCGGGACCTGCGCTCGAGAACCCGTGGCGCAACCTCTTCGTGGATCGCCGCGCCGCGGTGGCTGCGACCCAGAGCGCGGAGATCCGCGCCTATGTGCGGCAGGACAATTACCACGATGCGGCGGGCGGGATCGCCCTGGCCGCGAAGCTCGCCGATCCGCCAGAGGCCTGGGACGCGAACGGCAATGGCGAATGGGACGGCTATATCCCTGACGTTCAATTCGCTTTCGACGAGGAGGGGTTCGACCGCAGGCCCGATGGTCGCCTGACCGGCTGGCGCGCCTTCGCCTATCAGCCGCTGCCCGGTACGTTCTGGCCGACGAATGGCTCGACCGATGATGTGATGATCCGTCTGCCGGAGGCGTTCCGTCAGAGTGCCGACGGGGTCGAGAACCTCAGCGTCTACAAGACCAACCTCGCGATCGTGCAGGCGCTGATCACCCGCGCGGATGTCGCGATCGAGCCCACCGACGAGGTCGCGATGGACGTCGATCTGGACCGCGACGGGGTGATGGGGCAGGCGGAGGTGGTGAAATTCGCCTTCGCGCCGCTCGATGGGATCACGATGCATTGGGCGGGGCGCGCGGGTGTCGAAGGCGCTCGGCTTGCCGCGGGGCTCTATCCCAAGGGCACGGAATTCGTCCATTCCGTGCGCTATATCGACCCGACGCCCGAGGGCATCGAACTGGCCGCGCGGCTGAAAGAGCTGCGCTACATGGTCAAGACGGATTGGGAGAGCTATGCCGATCTGGAAGAGACCGCGCTGGCCGAGTTGAAGGAAGACAGCGCCTTTCCTGACCGCACCAAGCAGTTCTTCGGCAGTTCCGAAACCGGTGTCCCCAATACGTTCGGCTGGCGGCTGCAGGGTTTCATCGAGGATGCGACGGGCGATCTGCGCCCGCAGAGCTTCGAGGAAACTGTGTTCTGCGTCGGCTGTCATGGCACGCTGGGCGTGAACGACGATTCCACCTTCGCCTTCGCGCGCAAGCTGGGCAAGGACGCCTATCGCGGCGGCTGGTATCACTGGACGCAGAAGGGGCTGGCTGGCACGCCTGACCGGGTGCGCGCCGATGGCAGCGGCGATTACGCCCATTACCTGCGCACCAACGGGGCCGGGGACGAGTTCCGCGCCAATGCCGAGCTCATCGAGGAGTGGCTCGAGGCGGGAAAGCTGCCGCCCGAGAAAGAGGCGGCTTTGGCCGAGGATATCGGCCCGCTGATCCTGCCCTCGCCAGAGCGTGCCGATGCGCTCAACGCGGCCTACCGGATGATCGTGCGCGACCAGAGTTTTACCCAAGGCCGCGACGCGACGGTGGCCCCGGTCGACGGCACGGTCTGGCGTGAAGTGGAGCAGGATCAGCCAACAGGGATCGAGGAAATCGCCCAGCCGTGGTATAAGCGCCGCTAATCTGAACCAATCTGCGCCAGCGGATTGCGTTTTTCGCCGTCAATTGGCAGTGTTTGCGCAAATCGGTACATTTTTTCGGGAGCGCCATCATGGCAAAAGTCATCCGCCAACTTTCCGCAAGCGCCGCAATCGCGGTCGCTGCTGTCTGCACCGCCGCGAGCGCGCAGGCAGAAAGTGGCGTGACCTTCACCATCGGCGCGGGCGCACGCTATGCCCCGTCCTATTTCGGCGCGGATCATTACGACACCAGCCCCACCGCGAAGGTGAAGCTCAACAGCTTCTCGCTGCAGGGGATGCGCTTCGGTTCGAACGATCCGAATTACGAAAAGCTGGGCCCGAACGTGCATGGCTCCTTCCGTCTCGTCGGCGGTCGTAATTCGAGCGATTATTCCGAGATCGCGGGTCTCGACGACGTCACCACGTCGCTCGAACTGGGTCTCGGGCTTGGCTATCAGGCGCCGCAATGGGGTGCTTTTGCCGATATGCGCTATGGCGTGGTCGGGCATAACGCCGTGGTCGCTGAAATCGGCGCCGATTGGAAGCCGATCAAGACCGACAATTTCAAGCTGAGCATCGGGCCGCGCGTCTTCTATGGCTCGGGCCTCTACAACCGCACCTATTTCGGCATCAGCCCGTCGGAATCCACGGCGAGCGGTCTGGCGGCCTATTCGCCCGATGGCGGCCTCGTCTCGACCGGTCTGGAACTGTCCGCGACCTATCAGCTGGGCAATGACTGGGCGGTCGAAGGCAAGCTGAACTACGATCGCCTGCAGGGCGATGCGGCGGACAGCCCGATCGTGCAGCAAGGCTCGCGCGAGCAAAGCTCGGTCTCGCTGATGCTGACCCGCCGGGTGAGCTTCCCGTTCTGATCGGGACAAAGCTTCCTAAGAGACACGTAAAGCCAAGCCGCATGGGTCGCCCGTGCGGCTTGCTTTTTTTTTCGCGCCGCGCCGCGCATGTTGGCGGCAGATTTCCTCTCCAGACGTGATGCGCCGATGACCCAGACACAGCCGCCCGCCCGTGATCGCACCGCGCGCGCCCTGATCGAAGCCGGGATGCGCCTGTTCGGGACGAAAGGCTTCGCGGCCACCTCGACGCGGGAACTGGCCGAGGCGGCGGGCGCGAATGTCGCCGCGATTTCCTACCATTTCCAAGGCAAGGAAGGGCTACGCCGCGCCTGCGCGTTGGAATTCGTGCGGCGCATGGAAGAGGTGATGCGGCCTCTTGGACCCCCGGAGGCGCTGTCGCCCGAGGCGGCGGAAGCGGAGCTCAAGACGCTGATGGAGGCGATGATCTCGCGCATCCTTACGCAGCCGGATGCGGCCTCGATGATCGGCTTCGTGATGCGCGAAGTGACCGAAGGGGGCGAGACGCTCGATATTCTCTATGACCGTCTGATTTCGATCGTGCATGGGCGTCTGCTGGCGCTGTGGGCCCGGGCGAGCGGGGCGTCGGAGGACGATCCGGAGAGCGCGCTGCGGGTTTTCGCGATGATCGGCCAAGTGCTTTATTTCCGGCTCGGCGCGGAGGTCGTGCGTCGCAAGATGGGATGGTCGGAGATAGGCTCGGCGGAGGTTGCGCAGATTTCCTGGGTCGTCGCAGACAATCTGGATGCGATGCTGGTGCAGGCGCGTGGCAAGACCGCCCCCGACGCATGAAAAAGGCCGCCCCGGCGGGAGCGGCCTCGAAAATTCATAGCGTCTTCGCACTTATACCGGCGGTTTGCCTTTTACCGCCCGGGCGACCATGGCCACCACGAACAGGATCAGGAAGACCACGAAGAGGATCTGTGCGATCCCGGCAGATGCGCCTGCGATGCCGCCAAAACCGAGCGCCGCGGCAATCAGCGCGATAACGAGAAAGGTCAAAGCCCAACCAAGCATGGGTATTCTCCTTCGGATGTTGCGTACATTAGCGCTGAGTGCTGCGCTTTCATGACATCCAAACGTGCCGTTTTCCCGAAAGTTCCATTACCCTGAGTCAGCAAATTCGCGGAACATCGTGCGCTTTCCGGCGTTTGGGCGGCGATTCACAACCTCACGAAAAAGGGAGATGGGGACATGGAAATGAATATGACGGGCCTCGGCGGCTTTTGGGGTATCTTACTTCTCGCACTTGATATCTGGGCGCTGGTCTCGATCGTCGGGTCGAATTCCAGCACCGGCAAGAAAGTGCTCTGGGCGCTTCTCGTCTTCTTCCTGCCGCTGATCGGTTTCCTGATCTGGCTGGTGGCCGGGCCGCGCGCCTCGAAGTGACGAAATCAAGGGGGGCGGCTGCGGAGAGCCTCAAGGAACCGCATTCCCCAACCCGCGTTGGAACCACAGAAATCGCGGCAAGAGGCCGTGACATGTTTGGGAGAGGTCGATGAGTTACCACGAGACCGAAGAACCTGACGGCCACGAGGGCCGAGGAACGGTGACCGATTTGCTGAACCGGGTGATCGAGCAGACGCGCGAGATCGCACGGACCGAGGCGGAATTGGTGCGCGCTGAAGCTGCCCATCGGGCTGGTCTTGCGCGCAATGCCGTCATTCTCGGCGCGGTCGCCCTGGTTTTCGCGCTCGGTGCGATCTTCCCCCTGACGCAATCCGCCATCTACGGGCTGGAATGGGCCGGCCTCGACCGGGGCCCCGCGACGTTGATCGTCGGCGTGGTGCTTCTGATCCTCGGCATCATCGCGGCGCTGATTGCCGCATCGAAGCTGCGCAAAGTGTCGAGCCCACCCACCCGTCTCAAGGAAAACCTGTCTGCTGACGCGCAGGCGCTTAAGGAGAGCTTCAAATGACCGAGAAGAAAACCATTGAGGAAATCGAGAACCGTCTGCGCCAGGACCGTGCCGATCTCGCATCGACGCTCGGCGATCTGACCGGCCGCATCGCGCCGGACTATCTCTCCGATCAAGTTTCGCAAGTCGTGCGCGACTATGCGGCGCCGGCTGCGCGCAGTGCCGAACAGGCCGTGCGCAAGAACCCGGTGGCCTTCGCCCTCGCGGGTGCCGGTATCGCTTGGTTCCTGCTGCGCCAGCGCAACTCGGACACCGTTGAGCAAGAGGATCTTGTCGCCGATGCCGATCCGCTCGTGATGCCGAGCGAAGCGGGCGCCGATGGCTGGATCGACGAGATCGACACGCTGCGCCACGATGCGTCGGTGCGTCTCGAAGATCTCGAGGCCGAGCAGCGCAGCTCGACCGACAAGGCGCGTGACTTCGTCAAGGAGCGCTCCGAGGTGATGCAGAAATTCGCGAGCGACCTGCGCGGCTCGCTGTCCTCGGGTCTGAGCGACCTCAATGAGGATGCGCGCGACCGCGTGGTGCGGGCCCGCGAAAGAGCCTATTCCGCCCGGATTCGCCTACAGGACGGTGCGACCCAAGCCGGTACGACCAGCAAACAGATGGTCAAGGATCACCCGCTGATCGCCGCCGCTATCGGCTTCGCCATCGGTGCCGCGATCTTCAACGCGGTGCCCAAGCCGGACGTCAATGTCAGCCGCCGCAGCTTCGGACCGCGTGCGAACCGTCTGTTCGACGAGGCCGAGCGCCTTTACCGCGACGAGAAGCGCCGTGCGGGCAAGGTTGCCGATCAGTTCAACGACGAGCTGAAGCGGACCGCGCGCTCGGTGATGAGCTCGGCCGGTGACGAGGCACGCAGTGCTGCACGTGACTTCGGCGATCAGGCGATGGCCGCAGGCGAGCAGCTGATCGACCGCCTTTCGCGCCAGCTTGCTCAGGAAGCCAACCGCGCGCTGCGCGACGTCGGCCAGTCGCTGCAAAAAGGCGAAGAGGAAGTGCGCGCCGGGGCCGAAGAGGCCAAGGATGCCGCGAAGTCCAAGGCTGAAGAGGTCGCGTCCAAGGCTGAGGCGAAGACCCACGAGGCGGCCGAGAAGGTGAAGGCGAACCATTCGTCGTCCTCCTCCTCGTCCACGTCGAGCGCGTCCTCGACCAACCCGACGTCCTCGTCGGCGCCGAAAACCACCCACTGATCCGATCGGTGGATCTGATTGGAAAAGGCCGGGCCTCGTGCCCGGCCTTTTTGTTTGGCGGCTCATGGCGCTCGCTGCGCGTGACCGACCCGCAAAAGAGAACCGGCGCCGCAATCTCTGCGACGCCGGTTTATACTGTTTTACGCTGGAATAGGGTCTAATTCCGAAGATCAGACCGAGCTCGACCAGGTGTCGACTTCGCGCTCGGCATCCTCTTTCGTCTTGCCGTATTTCTTCTGGATCAGGCCGACCATCTGCTCGCGATGGCCTGCCGCCTCCTCAAGTTCGTCATCGGTCAACTCGCCCCAGTTCTCGCGGGCCTTGCCCTTCATTTCTTTCCAGCTGCCTTTAATCTGATCCCAATTCATGGCGTCACTCCTTTCAAGATGAAGACGCGGGTCTCGGCGTCGTCCATCAACGTTTCGCCGGGGGCGATGTTCCTGTGTGTGAGGGCGCAAAAACTCGGGAACTGCGGGGGCTCCAGCGGCGTTAGCTCGCGAAACCCAAGAGGGAAGTAATTCTCGAAATGCATCGCCTGGAGACCCTGTCGCGCATCGCCATGATCGTGATCGCTGTAATCGCTGTCGTGGCTGCGCTTAGCCAGGTGGAAAGCTTGCTTGCCCCCGTCGTGCTCGCGCTCGTCGTTGGGATCGTGCTTTCACCGATTTCCGATGCATGGGAGAAAAGAGGTCTGTCGCCTGTCTGGGGGGCACTTACCTCGCTCGTTATCTCTCTGATGATCGCCGTGTTGCTGGTTCTCGTGATCCAGCCGGTGATCGCGGAGCTGATGCGTCAGGCACCGAAGGTGATGGACGACATGCGTTCCACCATCATTCATATGCGTCACATGTTCCAAGGCATTCAGGACGCCTCGAAGGAGGTGAGCGATGCGATCACCCCGGCGAAGGATGCCGCGCAGGATGGCGGTGGCAATGGCGACAAGAGCGCCGTGCCGGACGCCAAGGATCTCGTCATGCTCGCCCCGGCCATCATTGCGCAGGGGCTGATCTATATCGGGGCGCTGTTCTTCTTCCAGCTCTCGCGGACCGAGATTTACAACTGGATCGCGAAGCACCTCGCGGAGCCGGCGAGCCGCGGCGCAACCGCTGCGCGGCTGCGCAAGGCGGAGACCCGGGTGTCGCGTTATTTCCTCACGATCACGGTGGTGAATGGCGGTCTCGGGCTGGCGGTGGGCGTCGCGATGCAGCTGATCGGGTTGCCGAATGCGCCGCTCTGGGGGCTGGTGGCCTTCCTGATCAACTACATTCTCTATCTCGGCCCCGCGGCGCTGATTATCGCGCTGGGATTTGCAGGCGTGGCGACGTTCGACGGGATCCGGGTGATCCTGCCGCCGCTTATCTACGTGATGCTCAACGCGACCGAGGCGCAATTCGTGACCCCGGCCGCGATCGGGCGGCAGATGCGGCTCAATCCGCTTCTGGTCTTCCTGTCGCTGACCTTCGGGATCTGGCTCTGGGGGCCGCTGGGCGGGATCGTGGCGATTCCGCTGCTGCTCTGGGCTTTGGTGCTGACCGACAGCCTGCCGGATCCGAAATCCGAGGCTGAGCAGAAGCTCGAAACCAACTGAGCCGGCGCGGCCCGCCCCAGATGAGGCGACGCGGCCCGCGATCAGCCAGTGCGATCAGACCATCTCTTCGGGAATGAACGGCAGCTTGCGCGCAATTTTGCGCGCGGCTTCCATGTCGTAGGGGAGCACGAAGCCTTCCCGGTCCTCGGGGGCTTTGGTGCCGTTCTCGCGAGCGAGTTCGGTCCAGGCCGAGACTGCGCGAGTCGGGTCGAAGAACGCCTCTTCGGGCGCAGGCGGCAGCCAATGGCGCATAAGGCGACGGCGCATCGCCGGGATGCCGTCGTTGCGGCGCAGATAGACGCCCGCCTCGCTGTCCCAGTGCAGAGACCGCCCGTTGAGGTTTGCGGAGGTGATAAGCGCCGCGTCCTCGTCGAAGATTGAGACTTTCGCGTGGACGTAAATCAGCGGCGCGCCACCGGTGCGCATCGCCCCGTCATCATCGGGATCGGCGATGCGCGGCTCTGCCGGGCAACCGATGAACAGGCGGCTGCCGAAGGCTTCCCTGATGATGTCCAGCGCGCGGACCTGAAGATACTCGCCATAGCGCACGTCGCTGGTCGGGCGGTCGGCCATCATCAGCGTCTCGGGCGCGGCGGGCAGTATCAGGATCAGGTTGAGATTGGGGTTCTCGCGCGCGGCGCGGGCCAGATGATTTGCGAGATTGCGCGAGCGGAAGAACTGGCTCTCGAGATAGATCAGCTTCTGCGCGCGCGCGATCAGCATCTCATGCGCGTTCTCGATCTCGGTCCGATAGAGCTTCGGCCCGATCCGGAAGGTCGCGAATTTGCGCCGCTGCGAAATCGTGCGGAGCAGGCGACGCGGCGGCTTAGCCAGCTTGTCGCCGGCGCAGCTTTCGTGGAAGGTCTCCAGATGGGCCTTCGCCTCGGCGACGACGGGGCCGGTCATCATCAACTGCACATCGTGCCAGGTCATCTCGCCGTCGCGCTCGTGCACGGGCGTGTCGAAGCGGCGGTTGTCGAGATCCAGCCCACCGATATAGAGCTTCTTGTCGTCGAACACGGCAAGCTTCTGGTGATGCGTCGCCGGGAACAGTTTCGGAGGCGCGCCGCGGAACTTGCGGTGGATTTTATTATCCGATCCGGTCTTGAGATATTCCCGCAGCCCCGGCATGTCGCGCATCGCCGTCAGCCGCTTGGCCTCGTCCATCCCGTTGAGCCAGCTCGCGTGGTTGCCGAGCTTGTAATAGACATAGGGCCAGAAGATCGTGCGCGGCAGGATGCCCGATTGCGCCGGGTGCATCAGTGCGCGCAGCTGCAGATTGGCGTTCGGCCCGGCCAGTTCGCGCGCAGCGCAGAACATGCGGATCGACGACCACGTCATGCGATGCAGCTCGGGCTTGGCGCAGGGGTCGAAGTCGGTCAGGTCGATCTGCATCGCCACGCCACGTTTCAGCAGGTGGATGATCAGGTCGAACCAAGTCGCACCGATGGCGCGCCCGCGATCCGATTTCAGTTTCGTGTTGAGGTCGAAGACGCGGAAGGAGGCGTGGATAGAGTGCCGCGAGTCGAGGAAGGCATCCTCGAGCACGGGATAAGCCTCGGCTGCTGTCAAAAGCAGTCTGACGCGGCTCTCGGCGTGAACTCCGGCTTGTTTAAGACGTTCCATGCGGCTCGTTTTTTCTGAACGGCCGCGAAGGTGACCAGAGGTCGCCGCGGCGGGTATCTCACTCAATTGCTCTCTTCAGAAACTGTTTCGTGTTTCCGAGATTTCAAGCGCTCTTCGTGACGCAATTCGCTCTCGACGAGGGGGCGCAATGTGAAGTCAGCATTGAGCAGGTATTCGTCGTTTGTGGTCTCGATCTCGATCGTGCCGGAGAGCTGCTGCACGAAGGCGTTGACCAGTTGCGACCCCAGCCCGGTGCCGTCCACAGCCTCCAGCGGCGGGGCGTCCGTATCGACGGTATTGCGCACGCTGAGACGCGCCTGCATCCCTTCGAGCTTGTTCAGCGAGATGTCGAGCTTCGGTTTGCCGTCACGGGCGGAGGCGTATTTCATCGCGTTGGTCATCGCTTCGGTCAGGAGAAGCGAGAGCGGCACGGCCTGATCGGGCGTCAGGTGAATGTCGTCGATATGGCAGTCGACCGAGACATGGCGGCCCGGCCCGGTTGCAAGGCGGGTGATCTGGCGCACGATATCGGGTAGCAGCTCCTGCGCGCGGATATCGGTGAGCCCGGAGGTCTGGTAGAGGCCGCGGTGGATCGTCGCGAGCGAGATGACCCGCTCCTGCAGCGATTTCATCAGCCCCTTGGCTTCGGGCGTGCGCGCCTGCCGCATCTGCATGTTGATGATCGAGGCGATGAGCTGGAGGTTGTTCTTCACCCGGTGGTGGACCTCGCGGAGCAGCACTTCCTTGTGGTGCACCATGTCTTCCAGTTCGGCCTCGTCATGCAGGATAGTCTCGGTCATCCGGTCGTAGGCTTCGGCGAGATCGCGGATTTCCGAAGGCGCGGTCGACAGGTTGAGATTGCCCACGATCCGGCTGCCGGTGGCGAAGCTGGTGATTGCGCTCGACAGTTTGCGGACGTGGCCGATGACCAGTTTCTGCATCGCGAAATAGGCGACGAGCAGGCTCGCCATCCACATCAGCGCGGGGAACAGCACCGGCGAGATATCGGCGAAGGGGCTCAGCGCGGAGGCGGCCTGCGCGGGCCAGCTACCGAGTGCATAGAGTTGGTCGGGGACGAGTTCGACGACGGAATAGACCCGCTCTATTCCGAGGTTGGAATCCCCCGAGAAGGTGACCGCGCCATTGCCGGCCAGCAGTTTCAGGGAGCGGTCGACGGGCAGGTGCGACTGGGTGTTCGACAGTCCGTCCGAGGAGGTCAGGATCGTACCCTCGCGGTCGAAGGTCATGATCACCAGCGGCCGATCGTCGGCGAGCTTCGGCCCGTCCTTCGCCAGCGAAAGCGAGGAGTGGCTCATCGAGATCGCGATGATCCCGATATGATCGCCCGCCGCGTTGTAGACGGGATGGGCCACGCCCAGCACCGAGGTGCCCGACACCGGCGCATCGCGATTGACGTAGAAGCTGGTGCGATCCGCGGTCATCATCCTCTCGAAGATGTCCTGACCTTTGAAATCGTAACTCTTGCCCGAGTTCGAGCAGCTCATCTTACCGCTGTCGGGAATGAAGGCGACGAGGGAGAATTCGGGGAAGGCGCCCGAGATCTGCCGCATCCAGTTCGAGCAGGCCTCGTCACTACCCACGAGCGGCTGGACGGTGCTGGCAAGGACGCGGGCTGCATCCTGCGCGTGCTGGATCACCCGCGTCTCGCCTGCGACGGCGCGCATCGTCTCGCCCATCAGGGCGGCCTCGGAGCGCGCCTGCGCTTCGCGAACGACCGAGGTCGATTGCAGCACGGCGATGATCAGCAGGGGGAAGAGCGCGACGGCCAGCATGAAGGCCAGCCGCACGCCAAGCCCGTCAAAAAAGGGAATGACGCCCCGTTTCCGAGCTTGAAACGGGGCGTGGTCACTGTAGTGCTCGTCGTCTGCCGCTTTCGCGGCTTCCGAATTCATGCGGCGGCAACTCCGGATTTGCCCATCACGGCCAGCGAATTTCGATCCGAGCCGGACAGAATGTCTTCACCTTCTTCCAGCCCGAGCATCTCCGCAAGCCGGGCGCGGGCTCGGTTGGCACGACTTTTCACCGTCCCGACTGCGACGCCCATCATTCCGGCGGCTTCCTCGTAGGAGAAGCCCGAGGCGCCGACGAGGGTCAGAACCTCGCGGTGTTCGGGGCTGAGCTGATCGAAGGCCACGACGAAATCGTTCATCGCGAGACGTCCGTCATGCGCAGGTTTCTCGTAGAGCGAAGCCGCGTGGATACCCTCGGGGTCTGCAACCTCGCGCTTACGCTTTCGGCGGTCCGAGTAGAAGGTATTGCGCAGGATCGTGAAGAGCCACGCACGCAGGTTCGTGCCGCGCTCGAATTTCTCGATATTCGACCACGCCTTGACGATCGTGTCCTGCACGAGGTCGTCGGCAGAGGCCGAATTCCGGGTCAGCGACAGGGCGAAGGCGCGCAGGGCTCCGAGATGATCGGGCAGTTCCTCACGCGGATCGCGGGCTTCGGTAGACGAGTTGGCTTTGGAGGACGAAGTCATTTTTCGCCCTCCTTCGCCTTGAGTTGCGCCAGCAAGTCTTTGAACCGATCTGGCACTTCTTCCTGAAGCGCCTCCTCATAAACCTTCTTCAGGTTTTGATTGATCTGGTCCCTGATACTGGACTTAGGCTTTTCGTCTGCCATATCACTATACATCCGGTTTCGATCCCACTCATTTTGCACGGAACCGAACGCGGGGCCAGAGAGTTTGGTTCCCGAAAAAACGCAAAAGGGGGTTTTCATGTCCGAAGACATCGCCGGCACCATCGGAGCCAACCTGCCGTATCTGCGGCGCTACGCCCGAGCCCTTACCGGCAGCCAGGACAGCGGCGACAGATACGCCGCGGCTACGCTCGAGGCCATACTCGAAGACACGACGCCTTTCGAGAATAACGATCCGAAGCTCGCATTGTTCCACGCCTTCCATCTGGTCTGGGCCTCCGCCGGTGCGCCGCTGGGCGAGCCGGACAACCGGCTGTCGGCACGTGCGCAGGATCACATGTCGACGCTCACGCCGAACACGCGTGAGGCACTTCTGCTGCACTCGATCGAAGGGTTCCGCGTCGAGGAGATCGGCACGATCATGCAGGTCGACACCGACGAGGCGAAGGAACTGATCGACATCGCGATCCGCGAGATGGAAACCTCCGTCGCGGGCAAGGTGATGATCATCGAGGACGAGGCGATCATCGCGATGGATATTCGTGCCATCGTCGAGGATATGGGGCACCAGATCACCGGTATCGCCCGGACCCGGACCGAAGCGGTGGAGCTTGCTTCGACCGACAAGCCCGACCTGATCCTTGCCGACATTCAGCTGGCGGATAATTCCTCGGGCATCGACGCGGTGAACGACATTCTCGCGCAGTTCGGCAACGAGCTGCCCGTCGTCTTCATCACGGCCTTCCCGGAGCGTCTGCTGACCGGCGAGCGGCCCGAACCCGCCTTTCTGATCACCAAGCCCTACACCGAGAGCCAGGTGCAGTCGGCTGTCAGCCAGGCGATGTTCTTCTCCTCCACGGAGACGCTTGCGGCCTAACGGCGGGATCAGGCGAAACACATGAAAAAGGCGGCTCCGGGGATCGGGGCTGCCTTTTTTCACATGCGGGTCGCGTGCACTACAGATTGAAGCCGCGTCCCTGCAACCAGCGGCAGCCGCGCGCGGTTCTTCCTTCAGAGACGAATTGACGAAACCCATTCAGACCGAAGGAGCCGCCCCATGACGAATATCGTGATTACCGGCGCATCCGCAGGCGTGGGACGCGCCGTCGCGCGCCGCTTCGCCGCCAAAGGCAACCGCATCACCCTGATCGCGCGCAACAAGGCGCGGCTCGAGAAAGCGGCGGAGGAAATTCGCGCGAAGGGCGGCGAGGCCCTCGTGCAGCCGCTCGATGTTGCCGATGCCGATGCGGTCGAGGCCGCGGCTGTCGCCGCCGAGCGCGCTTTCGGTCCGATCGACATCTGGATCAATATCGCGATGGTCACGGTTCTGTCGCCCGTGGCCGAGATGACGCCCGAGGAATATCGCCGCGTGACCGAAGTGACCTATCTCGGGACCGTCAACGGTACGCTCTCCGCGCTGAAGCGGTTCCGCCAGCAGGGGTGGGGCACGATCGTGCAGACAGGCTCTGCGCTGGCCTATCGCGCGGTGCCGCTGCAATCGGCCTATTGCGCGGCGAAGGCGGCGATCGTGGGTTTCACCGACAGCCTGCGCTCCGAGCTGATCCACGAGAAGTCCGACGTGAAGATCACGGTCTGCCACCTGCCGGCGGTGAACACGCCGCAATTCGACTGGGCGCGCAACAAGCTGCCCAACCGTCCGCGCCCGGTCGCCCCTGTGTTCCAGCCGGAGCTGATCGCGGATGGCATCCATCACGCGGCCTTCCATCCCAAGCGGGAATATTGGCTGGGTTTCTCGGCGGTGAAGGCGATCCTGTCGGAGAAGATCTCGCCGGAGCTGGGCGACCTATATCTGGCGCGCACGGCGATTACCGGGCAGCAGACGGAGGAACCCGCCGATCCTACCCGGGCGGACAATCTCTATGACAGCGTCGATGGCGATTGGGAGGCGCGGGGGCGGTTCTCCGACGAGGCGAGCGACAGCTCTCCGGCGATTGTGATCTCCGAGCATGGCGGCTCGCGGCTCGTCGCGGGCGGTGGTGCGGCGCTGGTCGCGGGGCTGATGCTGGGGGCAGTCTTCGCCGCGTCACGGCACCGTGGCTGAGCACCCGCAAAAAGATTTGAAGAACGCGCGCCGAGCGGCGCGCGTTTCTTTTTGGGAGTGAGCGATCAGCCCTTCACGGCCGAACGATAGGCGGTGATCGCCGCGATCATCCCGGCATGGGACAGCCCTTGCGGGAAATTCCCCAGCTGCGCGCCAGTTTCGGGGTCGTGTTCCTCGGACATCAGACCGAGATCGGTCGTGGCTTTCAGCATCCACTCGATCTGGGTCTTCGCATCGTCGAGCCGCCCCGCCCGCACGAGGTAATCCGCTGCCCAGAAGCCGCAGGCGTTGAAATACCCCTCGACGCCTGGCAGCCCGTCTTCCCGCAGGTCGTAGCGCCGCAGATGGACGCCCGTGCCAAGCCGCTCGCGGATCGCGGTGTAGGTCGCGGCCATCTTCGGGTCGTCGGCTGCGATCACCCCGATGCGCGGCATCAGCAGGACGCTCGCATCAAGCCAGTCCTCGCCAATCGCGCCGGTGAAGGCGCCGATTTCCTCATTCCACGCTTCTTCCCGGATCAGCGCCTTGATCGCGGCGCGCTCGGCTTTCCAAAGCTTTGTGTCGGCATCGATCACACCGCGTTCGACCAGCGCGATGACGGCATTCAGCGCGCCCCAGCACATCGCCTTGGAATAGGTATGATGGCGGCGCGGATCGGGCATTTCCCAGATGCCGTTGTCGGGCCGGGTCCATTGTGAGACCACGACATCCGCGAAATTCGCAAGCCGGATACCTTCGCCGGGATGCAGCTCGCCGCCCGCTTCGACATAGGCGCGCGCGGCCATGATCATCGACCCATAGGCGTCGAGTTGCAGCTGTGTCGCAGCGCCGTTGCCAAATTGCACCGGGGCCGAGCGGCGATAGCCCTCGACCGTCTGCAGTTTGTGGAGGGATACGTCACTGTCGCCCTGCACCGTGTAGAGCGTGCCCAGTTCTGGCGCCGTTTCGCGCGTGGCCGCCATCAGCCAGCGGAAGAACGCGTCGGCCTCGCCGGTCAGGCCCTGATCGAGAAAGGCATGCAGCACGAAATAGGCGTCGCGCAGCCAGCAATAGCGATAGTCGTAGTTGCGGATACCGCCGATCACCTCCGGCAGGCCCATCGTCGGCGCGGCGATCACGGCGCCGGTGGGGGCATGGACCAGCAGCTGCAGCGCCATCAGCGAGCGTTTGAGCGCCCCGGAGAACGGCCCATCGCCGAAATCCGTCTTGGACTGCCGTTTGCGCCATGCCTCGCGGGTCGCGGCGAGCGTCTTGTGGGCCGCGTCCATTCCCCCGACATGGCCGTGGCCGCCTTGGGTGATCGTGAGGGTGACGTAGCCTTCTTCTCCAGCGGCGAGCGTGCCGCGCCCGTTCAGCCGGCCCGAGCCTTCGATTTCCAACTCGATGGAGCTGTCGATCAGGACGATGTCGCCGTCTTGTGTGAATTGCCAGCTGCCCGGGCCGCGGCGGATGAAATTGGGGGTATTCAGCGCGTAATCGCAGCGTGGGGCGATGCAGATTTCCACTTCGGCGTCGCCCTCCTGCGCCTCGATCAGCCGCACGACGGAGCGCCCGAAACTCGCCGCTTCTTCGAGCGAGTCTGGCAGGTTCATGAAGTCGGTGACCTTGAGCTGGCCGGCTTCGGTCGGGTGGGTCGTGGTCAGGATCGGGCCGTAGTCTTCATAGGCGCGTTCGGGGGTGGTCGGGCGGTCCGCATCCGGCACCGGGCCAAGGTAGAACGTCCCGCCGCGAAACTGGTCGAGCAGCCGCCCGAAGACCGGATCGCCGTCGAAATCGGGGCCGCAGAGCCAATCGATCGCGCCGTCGCGGGCCACCAGCGCCGCCGTGCGCGTGTCCCCGATGACCGCGTAATCGCCGATGGGGAGATAGCCGCGCCGCCCTTCCAGAAAGCGCAGCGGCGGGCTGTCCGGATCGGGCGTGGTCTTCGCGGATCGGTCGGCGGAAGGGCGGGTGAGATCGGTCATGGAATGCATGTCCTTCGTCGCATCTCCGGGCGTCGCCCCCCGGAGACAATCACATCCCTCTCAGTGATCGAACGGACCCGCCGCGCCGCAGTTCCTTGAACAAACCGTGTGCGTTCGAGAGCCGCGCGTGGGGTAAACCCGGTCGCGGAGGCTGCGGCCTCCAGTCGTCCGCTAGGGCGCTTTGATCAGGACGGGCATCCGCGCGAAGCTCATGGAGATATGGCCGCGCCGCATATGGCCGAGTGCGTCGAGATCGCCGAGCCGCAAGGCGCGCAGGATGTCGCGCAGCTCGTCATTGTAGATCTCGATCTCCTGCATCAGGTCGATCTGCGAGGCGGTGACCTGCTGCAGCCAGATCCGGGCCGTGCGGAAATACAGCGCCTCCGACATTTCCCTCAGCGGCGCATTTGCAGTCAGGTCCAGCAGGCAGAGGAAGGTGTCGCGGTCCAGCTCGGCAAAAGCGCGGGCGGTGGGTGCATCGACAAGGGCGCGGCCGCGTTCCTGCAGCCTGACGAAAGACGCGATCAGCGCGGCGCTTGGCGGCACCGGGTCGAGCGTGGTCTGCAGCACCGTGAGTTCGCGCCGCAGCCGGAAGACCTGAGCCAGTTCGGTGTAATCGACATCGGTGACGAACGTGCCGACCCCGTGCACCGAGCGCAGCAACCCGTCATCCTCGAGCCGCGCCAGCACCCGACGCAGCGGTGTTCGCGAGATGCCGAATTCGGACGCCAGCGCGGTTTCCGACAGGCGCATGCCGGGCGGGTAGTCGAGCAGGCAGATGCGGCTACGGATTTCGGCATGGATGAGATCCAAGCGGTCGCGGCCACGCAGTCGTTCCGGTTCGGTTTGCCGAGGGATCAGGGGTATCTCGTTCATCGGGTTTTGTCGTCTCTTCGCGCGAAGGCCATGATCGGCGGCGGCGGCGCGCAGGTCAATCTGCTTCGCGGCGACGGCCCAAAAGGCATTCCGATTTCACATATTGCGCCTGTGGGGGCGGAGCAATCGGCCCGATATGGAGGTTGTTGCCCGCACAGGACCTGTACGGGGCCCGCACTGGGTCCGCACGGGCGCGCGAGATATGCGCGTTCCGTGTTCAACGCTGCGATATTGGGCAATATTGGTGCACAACATCTGCGCAGGGAACTTCACAAGCCCACGATATCTGTCTGGCAACCCTGTATAATCAATGTGATCTGCTTGACACTCCCCGGAATCTCATAGGTGTTGTGTACATCAAGCGCGGAAGGCTTTCGGCTTTCCGTTAACAAGAGCCAACAGGAGAGACGCATGAAATCGATTTGGAAATCTGTCGCCGCTGCCGGTATGGGCCTCGCGATGAGCGCCACCGCCGCACTGGCCGGACCCCTGATGGACCGTATCAACTCTGGCGAGCCGATCCGCATCGGCTTTGCGAACGAAGTTCCGTGGGCCTATCCGGGCGAAGACAACAAGCCGCTGGGCTTCGTGAACGCCTATGTTCTGGGTGTGCTCCACGAGATGGGCTATGACAACATCACCCCCGTCGTGACCGATTGGGGCGGGCTGATCCCGGGCCTCAACGCGAACCGCTTCGACATGGTCACGGGCGGTCTCTACATCCTCAACTCGCGCTGCCAGAACGTCGCGTTCTCGGAGCCGATGGCGAAGGTGGGCGATGCGTTCATCGTGCCGAAGGGCAACCCGAAGAACCTGAACAACTACGAGCAGATCGCCAAGGCTGGCGCGACCTTCGTGACGGGTGCGGGCTATAACCAGGTGGAATCCGCAGCCAAGGGCGGCATCCCGGATGGCGACGTGATGACCGTGCCGGGTCCGACCGAAATCCTCGCTGCCGTGAAAGCGGGCCGCGCGGATGCAGGTGGCGTGACCTATTTCACCGCGCAGAACCTTGCCAAGCAATCGGACGGTTCGGTTGAAGTGTCGGACGTGAGCCAGCTTCCCGAATGGACGCAGAACTGGGTCGGCATCGGCTTCCGCAAGGCGGATCAGGACTTCGTCGACAAGTTCAACGAAGCTCAGAAGAAGTATCTCGGTTCGGACGCGATGATGAAGGCTGTCGAGGAATACGGTTATTCCAAGGACAACCTGCCGGGCGACAAGACTTCGGCTGAAGTCTGCAAGATGCGCTAAGCGCAGCTGCTGAAGACATGGACGGGCCAGCGCATGGCCCGTCCATTTTGACATTCACCGCCGGGGCGGGACGGGAATGAGTTACATAGAATTTTTGAAAGAATACGGGCCGCGCTTCTGGGACGGCACGCTCGTGACGGCGGGGCAGTTCTTCCTGGCCTCCGCTCTGGCGATCGTCATCGCGCTTGTTGCCGGGCTTATGAAGCTTTCGCGCAACGGGCTGATCCGGGGCATCGCCGTCGTCTATATCGAAATTTTCCGCGGCACCTCGCTGCTGGTCCAGCTGTACTGGATCTTCTTCGTGCTGCCGCTGTTCGGGCTGACGCTGCCGAAATTCACCGCGGGCTTCGTCGCGGTGGGGATGAACCTCGGGGCCTACGGCGCCGAGCTGGTGCGCGGTGGCATCCAATCCGTGCCGAAAGGGCAGTGGGAGGCGGCCTATGCGCTGTCGATGAGCCCGATGAGGCGGATGTGGCGGATCATCCTGCCGCAGGCTTTCGTCAACATGCTGCCGCCTTGGGGCAACCTGCTGATCGAACTGCTGAAGAACACCGCGCTGGTTGCGCTGATCTCCGTGTCGGACCTGATGTTCGAAGCGAAGCAGATCAACGGCTCCACCTTCCTCTCGGCGCAGACCTTCGGCACCGCGCTGATCATCTACTACGTCTTCGCGCGCTTCATCGTGACGCCGTTCATGCGCTGGCTGGAGCTGGTCATGCGGCGCAAGCTGGGGAGGGCCTGATCCATGGGGTTCAACTGGAACTGGGAATTCACTTGGGAAATTCTGCCCAAGCTGATGCATGCGACGCTCAATACGCTGATGGCAGCGGGCTTCGGCTATGCCATCGCGGTGGTGCTGGGCATGGTCTTCGCGCTGGCCCAACGCACGCCCTACTGGGTGCTGACCAAGGTCGTGCGCGAATTCATCGAGTTCATCCGCTCGACGCCTCTGATCCTGCAGATCTTCTTCGTCTATTACGTCGGCCCGCAATTCGGTCTGAAGCTGGGGCCGTGGACGGCGGGCATGATCGCGATCGGGCTGCACTATTCGGCCTATCTGTCGGAGGTCTATCGCGGCGGTCTCGACGCGGTGCCGAAAGGCCAATGGGAGGCCTGCACCGCGCTCAACATGTCGACCCGCGATACCTATTGGCGCATCGTGATCCCGCAGGCCATTCCGCCCGCGCTGGCGGGGATGGGCAATTACCTCGTGGGGATCTTCAAGGATACGCCGATGCTCTCGGTGATCGGGGTGGCAGAACTGATGCACACCGCGAATGCGATCGGCTCGTCGAGCTATCGCTATCTCGAACCCTATACGCTGGTGGGGATCATCTTCCTCGCCATCTCGCTTCCCACCGCTGCCCTGATCCGCGTCTTCGAGGATCGCGTGCGGCGTAAACTCGGATTGAAATGATGGAAGACCTTTCGAACTATCCGCTCGAACTGACGGGCGACAATGTGCCGATGGTGCGGTTCCTGAAAGTCACCAAGCGCTATGGCGATCTGGTGGTGCTCGACCAGCTCGATCTCGACGTGGCCGAGGGGGAAATGGTCACGATCATCGGCCCCTCCGGCTCGGGCAAGACGACCGTGCTGCGGATGCTGATGACGCTCGAGACGATCAACGAGGGCGTGATCTACGTGGACGGCAAGCCGCTGACTCATATGGAGAAAAACGGCAAGCTGGTGCCCGCGGACCGCAAATATCTGCGCAAGGCCCGCAGCCAGATCGGCATGTGCTTCCAGCATTTCAACCTCTTCCCGCATATGACCGCGCTAGAGAATTGCATGGAAGGGCCGGTGCAGGTGCTGGGCATGAAGAAGGCCGAGGCGCGCGAACGGGCCGAAGAACTGCTGGAGCTCGTGGGCATGTCCGACAAGCGCGACCAGCATCCCTCGCGGCTTTCGGGCGGTCAGCAGCAGCGCGTCGCAATCGCGCGGGCGCTGGCGATGCGTCCCAAGGTGATGCTGTTCGACGAGGTGACCTCCGCGCTCGACCCGGAGGTGATCGGCGAGGTGACCAACGTGATCCGGTCGCTCGTGGAGAAGCACAATCTGACGATGCTGATGGTGACGCACCAGATGGGCTTCGCGAAGGACATCTCGGATCGGGTCTGCTTCTTCTTCGACGGCAAGATCGAGGAGCAGGGCGCCCCCGAGGATCTGTTCGGCAACCCGCAGAAAGAGCGCACGCAGCAATTCCTCTCGGCGGTGAAAGAAGCCGACTGACGCGCCTCACGATGTCGCGCAATGGCCTGTCTGAAAAGGTCATTGCGTGCGCGGACGTCTCGTTGCCTTATGGGCCTGCTTTCATCGCAGCGAGGGTCCGACATGCCGATCATCATAGACAATCCCTGGCGCGGTGATGGGCTCGACCCGGAAGGCATCCAGCCGATCGCGGATGCCTCGGGCGTGGCCCGCCTGCTCGCCCAATGTCCGGCCCATCGCGAGACCCCACTGCGCGCGGCGCCCGAGATTGCGGAGCGCGCCGGGGTCGGCGAGGTCTGGATCAAGGACGAGCGTGCGCGCATGGGGCTCGGCAGCTTCAAGGCGCTGGGCGCGGTCCATGCGATCGCCCGGGAGGCGGCGGCGAGGGCCGAAGGCGGCGACCTGCAAACGGCCCTCGCCGGAGAGACCTATGTCGCAGCCAGCGCGGGTAACCACGGCCTTTCGGTCGCGGCAGGCGCGCGGATATTCGGGGCCCGCGCGATCATCTATCTCGCCGAGACCGTGCCCGCAGCCTTCGCCGCGCGGTTGGAGGCACGCGGGGCCGAGGTCGTGCGGGCTGGCGCGGAGTATCAAGCGAGCATGGAGGCCGCCGAGACGGCCGCCGCCGAGAACGGCTGGACGCTTCTGTCGGACAGCTCGTGGGAGGGCTATGTCGACCTGCCACTGCGGGTGATGGAGGGCTACACTCAGCTTGCCGCGGAGGCCGTTGCGCAGATCGACGTGCCGCCGACACATATCCTGCTGCAGGCCGGGGTCGGCGGTCTCGCGGCCGCCGTCGCGGCCCATTCGCGGCTGGCTTGGGGCGACGGGCCTGAGATCATCGTGGTCGAACCCGATGCGGCGCCTGCGCTGATTGAGAGCATTCGCGCAGGGCATCTGGTGAGTACGGAAGGGCCGGTTTCCTCGATGGGACGGCTCGATTGCAAGACGCCCTCGATGGTGGCGCTGGCGAGTCTGTCGCGCGATGCGGATCGCTTCGCCACGATCACGGAAGCCGAGGCGCAGTCCGGCGTCGATATCCTCGCAGCGCACGGGCTGGCCACGACGCCTTCGGGTGGGGCCGGGCTGGCGGCTCTGCTTGCCGGGCTGTCGCTGGGCCCCGAGGCGCACGTGCTGGCTATCCTCAGCGAAGGCCCGGAAGATGGCTGAGCGCTCGCTCATCTTTCCGGCCGAGGAGTTTCGCACCCGCGTCAGCCGACTTCAGGCCGAGATGAGCGCACAGGGTCTGGATGTGCTGTTCCTGACCTCGGCTGCGGATATCTTCTACGTCACGGGCTTCCTGACCCGGTTCTGGGAAAGCCCCGCGCGCCCGTGGTTCGTGATTGTCCCGGCCAGTGGTGACCCGGTCGCGGTGATCCCCTCCATCGGGGCGGAATTGATGGGCCGCACATGGATGACGCAAGTTCGCACTTGGGAGGCACCCGATCCGACGGATGACGGGGTGAGCCTACTTGCCGAGACGCTCTGCGATCTGCTGCCCGAGAGCGCGCGGATCGGGGTGCCGATGGGGCTGGAGACGCAGCTGCGGATGCCGCTCGCGGATTATGCGCGGCTCGCGGAGCGTATCGCGCCGCGGCGCTTCATCGACGGCACCGCCGCGATTCAGCGGGTGCGCGAGATCAAGAGCGCAGCCGAGATTGAGAAGATCCGTAGGGCCTGCGCCATCGCGGGTCGCGCTTTCGCCCGCGTGCCCGAATTCGCGGGGCAGGGGCGTCCGCTCGACGGCATCTTCCGCGCCTTCCAATCGGCGCTTCTGGAGGAGGGGGCTGATTGGGTCAGCTACGTCGCCGGGGCGGCGGGGCCGTCGGGCTATGACGATGTGATCTCGCCTGCCGGGCCCGAGCCGCTGCAGGCGGGCGATGTGCTGATGCTGGATACCGGCGCGGTGCGCGACGGGCATTTCTGCGACTTCGATCGCAATTTCTCGGTCGGCCCGGTGTCCGATCCGGTGCGGCGCACCCATGCCGCGCTGTGGGAGGTGACCGAGGCGGCAATGGCGCAGCTACGGCCCGGGATGCGGGCGAATGATGCGCATCGTCTGCTGGTCGAAGGGCTGTCGGCGCGCGGTGTCGCGGCGGGTGGTGGGCGTCTGGGCCACGGGCTGGGGATCACGCTGACGGAATGGCCGTCCTTCACTCCGCGCGACGACACCGAACTGCGCGAGGGCATGGTGCTGACGCTCGAGCCCGGCGCGTGGGTCGAGACTGCGGATGGCCCGCGCCGCCTGTTGGTTCATGAGGAAAACATCGTCCTGCGCGCGACCGGGGCGGAGCTGTTGTCGCCGCGCGCCCCCGAAACCCTGCCGGAGCTGAGCTGATGGCCGATTTCCCCTATCGCCTTCGCGAAGACGCCACGCCCACGATGGGCCTGATCGTGCTGCGCGTGGACGAGACCATCGAGGACGAATTCCGCAGCTATATCCCACCGGACGACGCGCGGATGCATGTCACGCGCGTCCATTCGGGCGATGATCTGACCCCGTCGAGCATCGCCGAGATGGAGCGTGCGTTGAGCGGCGCGGCGGCGCTGCTGCCGCCTGCGGCGACGTTCGATGTGGTGGGCTATGGCTGCACCTCGGGCGCGGCGCTGATCGGGCCGGACGAGGTACGGGCGAATGTCATGGCGGGCGTCACGACGCGGCATGTGACCGATCCGCTGAGCGCCGCGCTGGCTGCGATTTCGGATCTCGGGCTGGAGCGCGTGGGCATCGTCTCGCCCTATGTCGCCTCGGTTGCGGAGCCTCTGCGGTCGGCCTTCGTCGCTGCAGGAATCACCGTTCCAGCGACCCTGTCTTTCGGTGAGGAGGTGGAGGCGCGGGTGGCGCGGATCGACCCGGCCTCGATTGCCGAGGCGGCACGAAACCTTGCAGGGCAGGCCAAACTGGACGGGATTTTCCTGTCCTGTACCAACCTGCGTACGCGGCGGATTTTGCCGGAGCTGAAAGCGGAGCTCGGGATGCCGGTGCTCAGCTCGAACCAGGCGCTGGCTTGGCATATGCGAAAGCTTGCGGGGCTGGGGGAGCCGAAGTGAAACAAGGCGCCCGTCGGGGCGCCTTGTAAGGTCGTTTCGAAAAATCAGCGGCGCGATCTGACGAATTCGACGATGCCATAGACCGCGAGGGCGGCGACGCCGACGATCAGCATCGGCTCGACACCGTGGGTATGGAAATGCGTGCCGGAATGCGCGAGGGCCGGGCTTGCTGCCATTGCGCCCAGAAGCGTTGCGAAGCTGGTCTTCATTGGTCGATCTCTTTCTTGCGTTGTGTCAGGAAGTCGCGGATGTCGAGGACGGATTTCTCGTCCATCGACACGTAGATCAGCGACATGTTGGTGCGTTCGCGGACCATCTCGCCCGGGAACGGAAGGTAGGACAGTTCGCGCGAGCCGAAGGAGGGCGAGGCGGTGCCCACCTGCCATTCGGTCTTCAGCTCCACATCCACGAGTTTCAGCGATTTCGGCCCCGTGGACGAAGGACGCTCGAAGGGAACGCCCGCGAGCTTGAGATAGCTCGTCTTGTCGGAGGCCTGCATGAAGCCGTCGATGAACTGGGTGGCCAGAACCTGCAGGTCCGCCGCCTCGTCCTCGTGATGCATGTGGCTGTGCAGATGCTCGCCATGGGCGTGGTTGTGACCATGCCCGTGATGCGCGTGGTCGTGCGAATGCCCGTGACTGTGCCCGTGATCGTGGTGGTGATGGTGCCCGTGGGGGGCGTGATCATGCGGCATGGCTCAGCCCACCTTATGCGGTTCGGAATTCGACCAGCGCTTGCCCTCGAATTCGCCATGGGGCAGCGAGACGGGTTTGTCGATATGCTTGCGATGCGCGCCGAGTTTACCATTGGCCACCAGTGAGCCCAGCACGTCCACGATCACCCGCGTGCCCATCAACGCGGTGATGTCGGACACGTCATAGGGCGGCGCGACCTCGACCAACTCCATCCCGCAGATGCCCTCGGCGGCGATACCCGAGGCCAGCGCCAGCGCCTCGCGCGGCAGGAAGCCGCCCGGTTCGGGCCAGCCGGTGCCGGGCACGAAGCCGCAGTCGATGGAGTCGATATCGAAGGACATGTAGACCATGTCGACCCCGTCCCACGCCATCTCCAGCGCCATCTCGATCGTCTTGTCGATGCCCATCTTCTCCATGTCGCCCATGGTGATGATGTTGGTCTCACGCTCGCGTGCGACCTTCACCGCCTCGCGCGGGACCTGCCAGCCGCCGATGCCGATCTGCACGAGGTTCTTTGCGGGCACGTTGGGCAGGTTGGTCGAGTGGAACCACGGCGTGGTGTGCATCCGCTCGTCGAGGTCTTTCTCCTGAATGTCGGCATGGCGGTCGAAATGGACGATGCCGATCTTCTTCGAGGTGCATTCGGCGATGCCGCGCACGCAGGGAAAGCCGATCGAGTGGTCGCCGCCGATCATGATCGGGAGCGAGCCCGAGGAGAAGACGTGGCTGACCGCGCGGCTGATCTGGTCGAAGCTCTTCTCGATATTCGCCGGGATGGTGAACACGTCGCCCGCATCGCAGAGCGTCATCTGCTCGCGCAGGTCGACGCCGATCTCGTAGTTGTAAGGCGTGTAGAGCGCGGAGATCTTGCGCACGCCCTGCGGCCCGAAGCGGGTGCCCGCGCGGTAAGTGGTGCCGCCGTCGAAGGGGATGCCCAGGACGGTAGCGTCGTAATGCGAGACCTCCAGCACGTCCTCGGCATAGGGCGCTTTCAGGAAGGTGTTGATGCCCGCGTAATGGGGCAGCTCGCCGCGTGCGAAGGTCGGGATCGACTTGTCCTCGATGCTGTCGGCCCCGGTCAGTCCCATGCGCAGCGCCCAGCGGCGTTCCTCGTCCCAGCGGCCCTCGGGGAGTTCCGCCTCTTTGCGCATCGCCTTCCAGCCGGCGAGCTTGGTCAGGTCCGGGTGGTGCTGGCGGCGCTCGCGCAGGGCATGCGCCGCGATGGCCGCTTGCGGGTGGTGCGGGCGCGATCGCCCGCCTGGCAGGTCATGGAACATCTCTGTCTCCAATCTATCGAAGCCCCGGATCGGGGCAGGCTGTCTGGACCTTGGCGGCGGCCCGCGCGCGGGGCCCAGCGGCGCGCGCGGTGAAACTTTGATCTCAGTCCGGCGCGGGTGCGGGTTCGCCTGCGGCGGCCAGAGACGGGATCTTGTCGAGGATGTGCTGATACGGAATGCCGTGATCGCGGGCGTCGAAATCATAGGTGATCGTCGCGCCGTAGCGTTCGGGATAATCCGGATCCCAGCGGGTCTTGTCGAACACGAGAACGCGGTCGCCCAGCTTGAAGCCCTCGCCCAGATCATGCGTGACCATGAAGACGGTCATGCTGGTTTCGGCGCGCAGCTGCGTCAGGAATTCGTGCATCGAGAGCCGCGTACCCGGATCGAGCGCGCCGAAGGGCTCGTCGAGCAGCAGGATGCGCGGGCGGGCATGCAGCGCCTGCCCGATGGCGAGGCGTTGCTGCATCCCGCCCGAGAGGGTCGAGGGGTAGTTCTTCGCCACATGGGCCAGCCCGATCCGCTCGAGAACCTCATCGGCGCGGGCCCGGGCCTCGCGCAGCTTCGCGCCACGAAACCAGCCGAAGCCTTTCGGGAAACTCTCGGCGGCGACGATGTTGTCGCGCACCGTCATATGCGGGAAGACCGAGTATTTCTGAAACACCACGCCGCGCTCGCGGCCCGGTTCGCGCGCAGGCGTGCCGCCATCGACGGTGATGCGGCCCCGCGTCGGGGTCTCGTCGGCCAGCAGAAGCCGCAGGAAGGTGGATTTGCCGCAGCCGGAGGCGCCGACGATCGAGACGAACTCGCCCTCGGCCACGTCGAGATTGACGCGTTCGATGATCGGGCGACCGTCGTATTCCTGGAAGACATCGCGGACGGTGACGAAGCTCATAGCCCACCTCCCAGCCACGGGAAGGCTTTGCGTGAGAGCGTCTTGAGCGCGAAGTCGATGAGGAAGGCGAGCAGCGTGATCCAGATGACGTAGGTCAGGATGATATCCATCGCGAGGTAACGCCGGACGAGGAAGATGCGGTAGCCAAGACCGACCTCGGCCGCGACGGCTTCTGCGGCAATGAGGAAGAGCCACGCGGCGCCAAGCGACAGGCGGATGGCCGCGATCAGGCGCGGCAGGATTTGCGGCAGCACCACGCGCAGCGCGATGACCCATGTGGAGGCGCCCAGCGTCTGCGCCTTCACGATCTCTTCGTGCGGAATGTCGAGCACCCGCTGCGAGAGGTCGCGGATCAGGAAGGGTGTGATGCCGATCACGATCAGCACGATTTTCGAGGTCTCGCCCAGTCCGAACACGATGAACAGGATCGGCAGCAGCGCCAGCGGCGGCACCATCGAGAGCACCGCGACGAAGCTCGACAATCCGCGCCGGACATAAGGCAGCAGCCCGATCCCGACGCCGACCGTCAGCGAGATCAGCGCCCCGATGCCGACACCGAAGGCCAGACGCCGCAGGCTCGCGAAAGTATCGGCCCAGAGGAGGATTTCGCCGGTGCGCTTGTTCGGCTCGGTGAACAGCCGCCCGGCGGTGTTCATGATGGTCTCGGGCGCGGGCAGCAGCTTGTCCTGCGGGTTCGCCGCAAGCCGGATTTCCGAGCCGATCCAATAGGCGATCAGCACCGCCACGAAGGGCAGCGCGGCCAGCAGGATGCCGGTGGGCCGGGTCGGATGTCGGTTGAGCAGACGCATGGGCGCTTTCGGCAATTGTCGGAAAAGGGCCCGGCCCGAAGGCCGGGCAAGTCAGATCAAAGCGCGCCGTCGGCCGCCATCTGCATGTAGGTGGTGTCGAAGCGCAGCTTCACGTTGGCTTCGTCGCCTGTCACCGAGCCGTCGGGATATTCGACGCCCACGAAATCGGCCGAGGGCGCATCCACGCCAAGGATGCCCTTGTCGAACAGGAAGTTCGCGACCGTCGTCATGGTCTCGGGCATCTCCGCACTCGAGGCCTGCTCGACCGCCTTGGCCGGATCGTAGAACATCGCCGTCGCGGCGAGCTGGGCCTTGTAGCCTTCGAGATCGGTGCCGGCAGCCTCGGCCATCGCGGTCAGGGCCTCTTCGTCGCCTGCGGCCATCTTCGACATGACCTCATACCAGGCGCCGACCACGGCCTTGCCGAAATCGGGATTGTCCTTGAGCGTCTCGGTATTCACCACCATCAGATCGAGGATTTCACCCGGGATCTGCGAGCTGTCGAAGAGCTTGTTCGCATCGGGGTTGGTGTCGAGAATTTCCGACACCAGCGGGTTCCACGTCACGACAGTCTCGACCTCGGGGGTCGCGAAGGCGGCGATCATGTCGGCGTCGGAGGTGTTCACGACACCGGCCAGATCCTTCTCGGCCAGCCCGGCTTTGTCGAGCGCGCGTGCCAGCAGGTAATGCGAGACCGACAGCTCGACGAGATTCACCTTCGTGTCCTTCAGCTCCTCGATCGAGGTCGCTTTCTTCGAGATGATCGCGTCATTGCCGTCGGAATAGTCGCCGACGATCAGCGCGGTCGTATCGACACCGCCGCCCGACGGGATCGAGAGTGTGTCCATGTTGGTCGCTGAGACGCCATCGAAGCCGCCTGCGGTGTATTGGTTGATCGATTCCACGTAGTCGTTGATCTGAACGATATCGACGGTGATGCCGTATTTCTCGGCCCATTTGTCCATGATCCCCGAGCTCTCCAGATAGCCCCAGGGCATCCAGCCGGCATAGATCGACCATGCGAGTTTGAAATCGGTTTTCTGCTCGGCCATCGCGGGCGAGAGAGAGGCGGCGAGAACGCCCAAGCTGAGGGCCGTGGCGGACAGGAATTTCGTTCTGGTCATGGTCTTCCCCGTTGGCATGCGTCCCGCCGTCATATGGCGTAGAGGCCGACCCGCTGGCGGAACAAGAGATGAGGCGCGGGTCAGACCTGCGCAGTAATCTCCCGGGATTTTGGCCCGCCGTGTGCCCGCACGGAATTTGCCGCGTGGGTGGCACTTCTCGGACCAGACCTGCCTTGTCGGCAACGGAACCCTAAGCGCCCTGCAGGTTCATTCGGGCATGACCTTGGTGCGTTTCCAAAGGTGGAGAGGGGGAAAATGCCGTCTCGATTGCGGCTCGCATGGCATTTGGGCGCAAAAAACTCTCAAGTGATGGTTTTTTGGGCGTCGCCCCAAGCCACTTTGATCGGTTGGTGTGCTTTTTGCGCGGCTTCGTGATTCCTCGCGAGGTGGGAGGGGCGGGGCGTGAGGCGCACCTCACCCTCCCGAACGCGCTTCCACCGGCGAGCCGTCTTCCAGCGTCTCGACCGGATAGAGCACGACCTTGTCGCCCTCGCTCAGACCGTCCTGAAGCTCGGCATAGGTGCCGTTATCGGTCCCGATTTTCACGTTCACTTCCCGCGCGCGCCCGTCCTCGACCTTGAAGACGGCCCAGCCGGTGCCGCGCCGGAACAGCGCGCTCGACGGGACGCGCAGCGCGTCGGGGTTCTGCCAGACCACGATCCGGGCGGTCACCTGAAAGCCGTGGCCCAGACCGGCCCGCTGTGCGGCGTCGCCGGTAAAGGCGATGACCACGCCGACGCGTTGCTCCTCGACGCCCAAGGCGGAGACCTTCGTCGTGCCCGATGGATCGATGCGGACCACCTTGCCCTCCAGCACGTCCGGCCCGCCCCAATCGGTGATCTCCACCGGATCGCCGAGGCGCACGCGCACCGCATCGCGTGAAAGAAGATCGGCGACGACTTCGAGTCCCTCCGAGATGTCGCCGATCTCCATGATCGGGGAGCCCGCAGAGAGCACGGTCTCGTTTTCCTGCAGGATTTGCAGCACCGTTCCGGTCGCGGGCGCATAAAGCGGGATCGGCTCGACCCCGTCGCTGTTGTTCGCGGCAGCGTCGTTCTGCAGCACGGATTTCGCCGAAGCCAGCGCCGCCTCGCGCATCGCGATGGCAGCTTTCGCGGCGGCTTCCTGCGCGGCGGCGTAATCGGCATTGATCTGATCGCGGTCCAGCTTGGACTGGCTGATCGTGCCGGAAAGCGCGAGCCGCTGCGACCGCGCGAGATCGCTATCGGCCTGTTCGCGCATCGCGACGGCGGCGCGGTAATCGCCCTCGGCGGCACTCAGCGCGGCTTGGGCCTCGGCCAGCGCGGCCTCTGCCTGCGCCCGGCTGCGCGCATCCAGAACGGCGGGCAGGGCGGGGCGCATCCGGGCGACGACCGTCTCATTCGCGACGACATGATCGCCGACATGGATATCGAGCCGCTGCAGCCTGCCGCTGACCGGGGTCGAGACCGTATAGCTTTCGCTCACGCGGGTCCGGCCATCATCCTCGATCACGAGCTTCATCGGGCCGCGCGTGACCTCGCCCATATCGACGGTCTGCGGCTGCGGCCAAAGCAGCGCGGCGATTGCGCCCGCCGCGATCAGGCCGATCAGTATTAGAATGAGCCATCTGGTCCGGGGTTTTGGTGTCACGGGTCAGTCCCTCGCCTTGAGCGCCGAAATCATGTTCAACCGATCCAGCGCGCGGCGCAACATCAGGATCGAGGCCAGCGTCGCCGAAACCACGACCAGCACCGCCGTCGCGATGCTGGGCAGATCGAAGCTGACGCTGACCCGGTAGAGTTCATTGGAGAAAACGCGTGCGATCAACTTGGCAAGTGTCCAGCCGAACCAGATGCCGACCGGGAGCGCGCAGGCGACCAGCAGGGTGATCTCCCCGGCCAGGATCAGCGTCACCTCTCCGCGGGTGAAGCCAAGGACGCGCAGGCTCGCCAATTCATGCGCGCGTTCGGCAAAGGCGTTGCGCGCGGCGTTGTAGACGATGCCGAAGCTCAGCACGAAGGCGATCGCGCCGAAAACGAAGCGCATCTGGCCCGCGCCCTCGTCGGCGATTTCCCGGAAAGCTGCCAGGCTATCGGATTTGATCGAGACGCCCGCGACTTTGGGGCGCTCGCGCAGCTCGTGCAGAAGCTCCGGCGACGGGGCGCCCTCGGTGCGGATCGAGACCGAGGTGATCCGGTCCGCCTCGCCCACGGCCCGGGTCAGCGAGTCGAGGCGCATATAGGCTGGAGCGCCCAGCAGGGTGTCGGAGATCGCGGCGACCGGCAGCGAGAGGGTCCGCTTGCGGCCCTCGGTGACTTCGGCGGTGAGGTTTTCGCCCGGCTGAAGTTTCAGCACATCCGCGAGCCCCCGCGAGATCACGACGCCCTGCGCGGGCAAGGCGATCGGCTCCAGATCGGGGCGCAGCGCGCGGTTGAGCTGCGCATCCTCGGACAGGCCGGTGAGTTCGCCGCGATGGGTGATGACGCCGTTGCGGAACAGGACCGGCACGTAGCGCGTCGGCTCGGCCTCCAGCACGCCGGGCAGGTGCGCAATCTCATGCGTCACATCGCGCGAGACCGGGTGGATGAAGCTCACCGTCGCGTCGGAGCGGTCGGCAAAGCCGAAGGTGACATCCATCGTGTGATCGAAGCCCGAATAGATCATCAGCATCGCCATGTTCAGCGCGAGGCCCGCGGCCACGCCCGCGACGGTGCCGAGGCTGCGTACAGGTTGCCGCGTGATCTGGCGCAGGATCATCCGTCCCGGCTGGTCGAAGACCCTCGTGACGATCGCGAGGAAGCCGACGCGGCCATGGGTGAAATCGGGCGGGTTAGGCGGGCGCATCGCCTCGGCGGGCGTCAGGCGGAACACCGTGCGCAGCGCAATCGCCGCACCGAGCGCGGCGGCGATCAGCGAGAAGGCGAGGCCCCCGGCGAAGGGGCCGGGATGCATCGAGAAGACGAGATAGGGGAATTTGTAGAATTCCATGTAGAGCCCGGTGATCGACCGTCCCAGCATCACGCCCAGGGCCGATCCGAGCAGCGCGCCGGCGAAGGCGATCATCAGCGCCATTTCTAGGTAATGCCCCGCGATCTCCGCCCCGCTATGGCCGAAGGCTTTCATCAACCCGATCTCGCGCCGCTCGGCCTGCACGATCCGGGTGATCGTGACGTTGAGCAGGAAGGCCGCAACGGCGAGGAAGATCGGCGGCAGAAACACCCGCGACTGGCGCAGGCCCTTGAGTTCTTCCTCGATGAAGCGCGCCGAGGTCTGCTGGTCCTGCACATAGCCTGCGCCGCCGCCATAGGGCGCCATCAGCCGGTCGAGATCGGCGAGCACCGCCTTGCGGGGACGTTCGCGCGTGGTGAGCGCGAGCACCTCGTTGAACGCGCCGTCGAGATCGAGCACGGCGGCAGCGGCCTTGCGCTCCATCCAGATCACGGCGAAGCGGCCATCGGTCGGGAAGAATTCGCCCGGCGCGGGCATGAACAGGAACTCCGGTGCGCGGGCGAAACCGACGACCTGCAGTTTTTGGTGGCGGCCCTCGACGGTGACGCCGAGCGTATCTCCAAGCGCGATCCCGCGTGCGGCTGCGAACGTGTCGAGCAGCACGACCTCGTCGCTGCGCCCGGCGATGGGCTTGCGTCCCGCCGTCATCAGGATGCCATTGAGCCCCGCCGCACCGGGCAGCGACAGGATGCGCGCCTGCACCGGCTCGCCGCCGTCTGCATCGATCCGGCCGAAGCCGCTGATACGGCCTTCGGCGGCCAGCACGCCGGGAATGGCGTTGACCTGTTCCATCATCGAGCTGGGCGCGCGGGTGAGCGGCTCGAAGACCTGCGCCAGCCGGTGCCGCTCGAAATAGGCGTCGCGGGTGACGGTGAGCGTATCGGTCAGCCCCGCCATCATCACCTGCACCATCACGCCCAGAGCCACGACCGCCGAGATCGCGAGCGCCTGCGCCCGGATTCGCCAGAGGTCGCGGAAGAGCTTGCGATGGAGAACGGTCAGGGCCATCGGCTCACCATTCGATCTCGGCAGGATCGGCGCGGGTCTCGTTGACAATCGTCTCGCGCAATTGGCCATCGGTGAAATGCAGCACGCGATGCGCCATCGCTGCCGTCGCCGCCGCATGGGTGACGATCAGAACGGTGGTGCCCAGCTCGCGGTTCACATCGTTGAGTACCTGCAGCACGCGCCGCCCCGTCGTGCTGTCGAGCGCCCCGGTCGGCTCGTCGCAAAACAGCACCGCCGGGCGCTTCGCGATGGCGCGCGCGATGGCGACGCGCTGCTGCTCGCCGCCTGACATCTGCGCCGGGAAATGGTCGAGTCGTTCCTCCAGCCCCACCAATCGCAGCGCCTCGCCCGCATCCATCGGGTCATGCGAAATCTCGGTCACCAGATCGACATTCTCGCGCGCGGTGAGGCTGGGCATCAGGTTGTAGAACTGGAAGACGAAGCCGACATGGCTGCGCCGATATTGCGTCAGCGCCCGGTCGGACATTTCGGTCAGGTTCTGATCGCCGAACCACGCTTGACCCGAGCTTGGCCTGTCGAGCCCGCCGATGATGTTGAGAAAGGTGGATTTGCCGCTGCCCGAGGGGCCCAGCAGCACCACGACCTCGCTGCGCGGAATTTCCAGCGTCACCTCTCGGAGCGCGTGAACCGCGGCAGGACCTTCGCCGTAGGTCTTCGACAATGCTTCGGTGCGAAAGGCAGGCTGCACGCTCGGCCTCTTGAGATAGATCGGGCAAAGTGCCCGACCCAGATCAGATCACAGCTTCTTCAGGCAGTCAAAATTTGTCGGCTCTGGCGGGGAGTTGAGCGCTTCAGCGTGGCCCCGCCGCATCGAGGCGCAGGGGCGCGTTACGTGCTGAGGCTGTGGAAGAAGAGGTCGATCTCGAGCGCCAGTCCGAACTCGAATTCGTTCAGCTCGGGATGGGTCCATTCGTGCTGCTCGAGATGGTCGAGGAAGTCGCGCCGTTTGCGCTCGTCGCTCGCATCCAGCGACAGGGTCTCGGCGGCGCGCAGCAGGTCGATCCGCTTATGGACCTCGCGCATGGCGGAGAAGGCTTCCATCATCACCGGCATCAGGCGCGGCTCGCTCTGCCAGGTTTGCCCGCCGAAGACCTCCTGGACGACACGGTTGCCGGAACCTAGGCAATCATAGGCGACGCAGCCCGCCATCCCTTCCTGCGTCAGCTTGTCGTGGATCGAGCAATCGTGCCCACAGAGATGCCGACAGGGCTCGCCGGGGTTCTTGCTGAAGGCGAAATCCTTGCCCTTGTCGAAGGCCAGCACCAGACAGCACAGGGCTGCACATTGGGAACAGTCGGTCTTGAGACGATCGGTCTGGGACATTCTGGCCTTCGCTTAACGGGACCTCGCATGGGAAGTCGTCGGGCCGTGATATCCCGCAAAACGGCTCTCGAATGCAAGGGCTGCGCGGGACGCGTGTGCGGGTGCCCCGGCAGCGGAGGAGGCCTCGCTGCCGGGGTCATTCCAGCTCAAAGGGCTTCAATCGCCTTTGCCAGCATGTCGCGCACTTCGCCCGCGACCGACTTGAGCTGCGGGTTGTCGATCGCCGTCATCGAGGCCTGCGGATCGATCGCGCAGACGAGGATGTCCGAACCGTCCTGCCGCAGAATGACGTTGCAGGGCAGCATCGCGCCGACATTCGGCTCCAGCTGGATCGCCTGATGCGCCATCTTCGGATTGCAGGCGCCGAGGATCATGTAGCCGGGCATGTCCTCGTCGAGCTTCTTCTTCATCGTGCCCTGCACGTCGATCTCGGTGAGCACGCCGAAGCCTTGCTCCTTCAGGGCCTCGCGGGTCCGGGTGTCGGCCTCTTCCAGCGTGGTATCGGTGAGGCGTTTGTCGATGGTGTAGCTCATGGTGTTGGCTCCTTGAGTTGAAATCGGTTCAGGTTTCGACCGGGTAGTCCTGCGCGGACCATGCGCCGAAGCTACCCGGCACAGCGGAGACGTTCTTGAACCCGGCGCGGTGCAGCAGGCTCGCAGCGACGCTGGCGCGGTAGCCGCCCTGACAATAGACCGCATAGTCGGCGGAACGGTCGAGTTGGTCCATCTCGTCTTCCAGCGTGCCGAGGAAATGGTGGATCGCGCCGGGGATACGGCCGCCGTCCCACTCCTCGTTCTTGCGCACGTCGAGCGGGGTCAGATCGCTGCCCTTGAGCTCCTGCACGGTGACCTGCGGGATATGCGCAAGCGGTCGCCCGGAGGTGCGCCACGCGGCGATGCCGCCGTTCAGGTAGCCCGCGAATTTCGTGAAACCCACGCGCCAGAGACGCAGCACGGCCTCGTTGATGTCGGTCGTTTTTTCGCTCACAAGCGCGATGGGCTTGTCGGGATCGAGCGTCCAGCCCGCCCAAACCGACAGGATCGGCTGCAGCCCGATGTTGATCGAGCCCTCGATGAAGCCGCCGCCGAAGGCGAGCATGTCGCGGAGATCGACGAGCTGCACGTCGTCCTTGGCGATCAGCGCCTCGAACTCCTCCGGCGTCTTGCCGATGCAGCGCGGCAATCCGTGCATCACCTCGGGGCCCGCCGCGTTGACCTTCTTAAGGCGCGGGTAATGCGTGGGCACCGGCGGCGCGTCCTTCGTCATCTCGTCCTTGAAGGCCTCCAGATCGGTGATCTGGACGTATTTGTTATGGGCTTTCTCATAGGCGATGCTGGTCGACATCCGGTCGCCGATATTCGGCCCGCAGGCCGAGCCCGCGCCGTGACAGGGATAGACCAGCACGCCCTCGGGCAGTTGCATGTAGAATTCTTGCGTGGTGCGGAACAGCGCCTCGGTCAGCTCCTCGGTCTTGTCGTCGCCCAGAAGGTCGGGCCGGCCGACCGAATCCACGAAGAAGGCATCGCCGCTGAGCACGCCCCACGGGTCGTCATTGTCCTTCTCGTAGAGCAGGAAGGAGACGTGTTCGGGCGTGTGCCCCGGCGTATGCCGCGTCTCGAGCGTGAGCTGGCCGAAGGTGAACTTGTCGCCGTCGCGGATGCCCTCATGCGCGAAGTCATATTCGGCGCCGCCTTCGACGCTGACGCAAAGCTTGGGCGTGCCATCCAGCCGGTCCACCAATTCGCGCGCGCCCGACAGGAAGTCGGCATGGATATGGGTCTCGAACACATGGGTGATCGTCAGGCCGAGCGCCTTGGCGCGCTCGATATAGATATCGCAATCCGGGCGGGGATCGACGACCGCGGCGGTGCCGCTGCCGGTGTCGCCCAAGAGGTAGGAGCACTGTGCGATCCCTTCCGCAAGGATCTGTTCAAAACGCATGGTCATGTCATTTGCCTCCGAATTTCCGTCAGCTCGGGATTGCCGGAGAAATGCGCCGCGATCGATTCATGTTCCAAAACTTGAATATGTAGGCAGGACATCGCTCATAAACGATGCGTGAGGATGATGCGCGTTTCAGGTGTTCAGGGGCGGCGCGTCCCGGGAACGCCAGCGCGGGCGTCCGGAAGGATTAGCGTCACACGCAGCCCGGTCTCCGCATTCGCGATGCTCAGCGTGCCGCCGACGGCCTGCGCGATCTCGGCGCTGATCGACAGTCCCAAACCATGACCGCTTTCATCAGCGCGCGCGCCGCGTTTCTGAAGATGCTCGATGCGGTCCGCCGAGATGCCGGGGCCATCGTCCTGCACGTCGATGGCGATTGCCGCGTCGCGGCGGCTGGCGCGGATCGTGACCTGCGATGTGGCGTGGCGGCTGGCATTCTCGATCAACGCCCCGAGCGCTTCGGCAAGATCACTGGCGTCGAGCGTCACCTGTAGGTCATCAGGCACGACAATGTCCCACTCCACCGCGCTCCCCGTGGGCGTGCGCCGGATCACCGAGACGATCTGCTGCACGACAGGGGCCACCGTGGCCTTGTCTTTCACGACGCGCCCCGCGAGGCGCGACCGGGTCAATTCGCGATCGACATGGCGGCGCATCGCTTCTGCGATCTCCTCGATGGCGGCGGCGGGCTCGGTCTGGCCGGTCTGGCGCAGCCGGTCGGCCTCGCCCATCAGCGCCTGCAGCGGGGTCTTGAACCCATGCGCGAGATCGGCGGCGCGGTGGCGCGCGCGGTCCAGCTCGGCCTCGCGGGCGTCGATCAGCGCGTCGACCTCATTCGCGAGCGGCTGCACCTCTTTCGGGAAATCGCTGCCAAGCCGCCGCTGTTCGCCCGAGCGCACGGCGAGCACGCGCCGCCCGACTTCCGATAGCGGGCGCAGGCCGAAGAAGAGCTGAACCCATCCGGCAACGATCAGAGCGGCTGCGAGGATCGCATTATAGGGTAGCAGTTCCTTGAGAAAATCGCTGCGCGCCTGATCCAGATCGGTCGTCGTCAGGGCGACCGCCGCGCGCACTCGGCCCTCGCCCAGCGAAGGCGGCAGGGTCACGCTGCGCTCCAGCGTCAGAAGCGTTCCGCCGGTCTGATCGGGCAGGCGATGCACATGGACATGCCCGTCGGGCAGCGCATCGGGCGGCAGCGGCAGCACGTAATCCCAAAGCGAGCGCGACCGCAGCAGCGTGTCGCCGAGGTCGATCTGCCAGTAAAGCCCGCTCAGAGGTTGGTCGAAGCGCGGATCGGCGGGCGGCGTCTGCAGCGCCAGCCTCCCGTCGGCATCGCGCCCGAGCGCCGCCACGACCTGATCGAGTTGCACCGACAGTTCGGCCTCGGCCCGGCGCTGAACATGGGCGGCAAACAGCGCCGTCAGCGCGGCGGAGGCAATCGCCAGCGCCAGCACCACCGCGAGCGCGCCGCCAAGCGCGAGCCGGAGGCGCAGCGACAACCGCATCACGCGTCGCCGCCTTCGAGGAAATAGCCAAAGCCGCGCCGCGTGCCGATCACGCCGGGGCCGAGTTTGCGGCGCAGCCGCGCGACGAGCGCCTCCAGCGCGTTGGCCTCGCGCGAGTCGTCGTCGCCATAGAGATGTTCGAGCAGTTCGGTCGGCGGCACGACGCGGTCGCGATGCAGCATCAGGTAGGAGAGCAGCCGGAATTCCAGCGCCGTCGCCGCAATCGGCACGCCGCGGATCGACACGCTCATCCGGTTCGCGTCGAGCGTCAGCTCGCCCACGCTCTGGTTTGCCGAGGCTCGCCCTGCCGACCGCCGGATCAGGGCACGCGCACGGGCGACCAGCTCTTCCATGCGAAACGGTTTGGGCAGGTAGTCATCCGCGCCCGCGTCGATGCCTTCGACCCGCTCGGTCCAGGCGCCGCGCGCGGTCAGCACGAGCACCGGCATTTCGCGATCATTGGCGCGCCATTTCTTGAGGATGCTCAGCCCGTCCATCTTCGGCAGGCCGAGATCGAGAATGACGAGGTCGTAATCTTCGGTATCGCCCAGAAACCACGCATCGAGCCCGTCCGCGCAGGTCTCGACGAGAAACCCCGCCGCCTCGAGCGCAGCCTTGAGATCCGCCGCGATCCTCTGGTCGTCCTCGACCGCCAATACGCGCATTACTTGTCCCCGTCGCGCTCGCTGTCTTCGGGACCACCAATCGGCAAACCGGTCGCCGCGTCAACCTCAAGCTCGATGATCCGGCCTTCCGGGGTGATCAGCTTGAGCTCGTAGACATAGTGACCGTCATCCGATTCGAGATCCAGCTTGATGACGCGGCCGCCGAAACGGTTGCGCACGCCGCCGAGGATTTTCGACAGCGGCAGAATCTCTTCGCGCTCGACCGCGCTGCGCGCCCGGTCGTGATCCGAGCCGCCTCGGCCCGAGCCACCGCCGCCGCCGCCCGCACGATCGGCGAGGGCGGGCGTGGCCGTGGCCAGCGAAAGAAGGAGAAGGGTCGTGAGCGTTTTCATACGGCTTTCCTAGCGCAAACAAGCTGACAGAACGCTGACAAAGCCCGTCAGTACGGCGTCAGAGTGAATCTGCCAATGTCGTCTCATCCGGGCAACTCGCCCCTATCCGATCACAGGAGTTAAAGATGAAACGCACTCTTCTCTTCACCGCCGCCCTCGGTGCCGCTGTCGGCGCATTCAGCCTCGGTGCCGCACAGGCGCAGGGTCCTGGCGGCAATGGGAATGGCGGCGGCGGGCAGTCGGGCGGTCAGGTCATGCTGCCGCAGAAGAATGCCACGCAGACCAAGTCCCAGAACCGCGAGACCTATGAATACCGGAACGAATATCGCAACTCGTATCGCAATGGCGAGTCCGAGGGCGAATACGGCATGCCGTCGAACTACCGCGAGGAAGTTCGCAACATGAATCAGGCACGCGAGCAGTGGAAGAAGATGGACGAGGTCGCCAGCGACCTGCGTGCCGAGGGCTACCAGATCAGCAAGATGGAGATGGAGCGCTACAGCTATGAAGCCAAGGTCCGCGATCGCGACGGTCGTCGACTTGAGCTGAAGCTCGACCCGGTGTCGGGCGAGATCATCGGCTCCGAGCTGGACTGATGAGCGAAAGAGCGGCCAGTCGGGTCTGAGGCCCTTTCGTCCGCTTCGGATACTGAGGGCTGGTGGCGAGATTCGCCACCGCCCACCTGACACTCGACCTGAGTGTCCTACATTTGGGAGGCGTGCACCTCGCGGGCCACTCCCATCCCGAACACCTCGCGAGAGCCATGGTCACCGGCCGCAAACACGCCTGACCTGAGCCGCGGGGTATCGAGCGAGCTTTGTTGTGCCGTCCCCACACCCCTCACAAAGCTCGCTCGATTATTTTCCAAAGCTCCGAAATGGCGAATATCCGAGCGCCGCTGTCTGCTGGCCCGCCGCTCGGGCCTGCCCGCACCGTGGACATGGACGCAGTTGCGGGGCGCCCTCCGGTTGACCCGCACTGGATTTCTGTGTCAGGCACGCGACCTTTCATAAGGACCCTCGGCGCACGTGCCGGGCCCAGCCGAAGGAAGGACATATGGCACTTACCCTGCGCCGCAACCGCGATCGCGATCTGGCACCCTTGGCAGCGATGCTGTCGGACGCCGAAATCCCGTTGCTCAATCCCAATGCGAAAGTCCCGTTCGACGAGATGGAATGGCATCAGAAGTGGCTCGGAGACCGCGAGGATGTCTCCTTCTACCTACAGGATGCCGCGGGGCGAGATGTGGGTTTCTTCGCGCTGCGTGAGGGTGTCGGGCCGGAAGTGCGGCACCTTACCTATGTCTATCTCGTCGAAGAGGCACGCGGCGGGGCTGCTGCGGAGCTGACGAGCCATGTGGAGCAGGCAGCACGCGACCTCGGCGCGCTGACCCTGACCTTGAAGGTGGAAGTCGACAACGCGCCAGCCCACAACGCCTATCTCTCGGCTGGTTATGAGGAGCTGTCGCGGCGCCAGGGCATGGCCACGATGCGGCTGAATCTGGAGGAGCGGCCTGCCCAGTGAGCGGGCGCTCTGGTCGCAGCCTTGGGCAGCGGTCCTGTAGGTCGCCTTCGTCTCCCGCGATGCACCCTGCGGCTTCGGCACTTGCGGCCGCTCTCTGCGAGGGCGTTCGCGTGGCGCGAAATTCGTGCTATTCGGAGCGCTACCTGACCGCCCCGAGGGTTTTCCGAAATGGACAAGCTTTCCGTCATGCAAGCCTTCCGCCGCATCGTAGAGCGCGGCAGTTTCGCGCGCGCGGCGGAGGATCTCGGGGTGTCGCCCGCGCTTTTGAGCCGCGAGATCAAGCTGCTGGAGGAAAGCCTCGGGAGCTCGCTGCTGACACGCACGACGCGCTCGATGTCTCTGACCGATGCCGGGCGGCTCTACTATGACGAGGCAAGCGGAATCCTCGACGCGGTGACCTCGGTCGAGACACGTATCCGCGACGGGGCGGGGGCGGTGCGCGGGCATCTGAAAGTGAACGCCTCCAGCTCCTTCGGACAGACGGTGATTTCCCCGATCCTGCCGGAGTTTCTGGAGGCGCATCCCGATCTGCGGCTGTCGCTCTCGCTCGATGACCGGGTTGTCGACATGGTGGAGGGCGGCTTCGACGTCTCGATCCGCATCCGACCGGCGATGCCGGATTCGGCGCTGGTCGCGCGCAAGATCGGCACCATGCGTCAGCGCATCTTCGCCGCGCCTGCCTATCTTGCCCGAGCTGGGACGCCCGAAGGGCCGGAGGATATCGCGGGGCATAGGGTCATCGGCTTCCTGCTGGCCGACCATCTGACGAAATGGGCGCTGCACGGGCCGTCCGGGGCCACCACGCTAGATCTCGATCCCGCCATTCGCGTGGGCAACAGCCTCGTGCTGCGCGACCTGCTGATCGCGGGGCAAGGCATCGGCACCTTACCGGATTTTGTCTCGAACGAGCCGGAGAGGCGCGGCGATCTGGTGCGCGTGCTGCCGGAGTGGGAACTGCCCGCGCCGGAGATTTTCGCCGTGACGGCCTCGCGGCTGGGCATGGATGCCAAAGTGACGGCGTTTCTCGATCACCTGCGGGCGGCGATGGAAGCCTGACATTCTTCAACCGGCGTAAAGAGTGATTTGCGCCTCGGCCGCTTATTCCGACGCGGCTGATCCGCGATCTTCTCAGGCAATGAAACCCATGCCCTAAGAGGATCCAATGACCCGCGTTCTCGTTCTCTATTATTCCAGCTACGGCCATGTCCGTGCGCTCGCCCAAGCCGAGGCGGAGGGCGCACGCAGCGTGCCCGGCACGCATGTCGATCTGCGCCGCGTTCCCGAAACCCTGCCTGACGACATCCGGCAGAAGGCTGGCTTCGCCGCCGACGACACGCCCGTCGCCAGTCCCGCCGATCTCGAAGCCTATGATGCGATCATCTTCGGCACGCCCACGCTGTTCGGGATGATGGCCGGGCAGGTGAAGTCCTTCCTCGATCAGGCGGGCGGGCTCTGGGCGCGCAATGCGCTGGTCGGCAAGGTCGCCGCCGTGTTCACCTCGACCGGCTCGCAGCATGGCGGGCACGAGGCGACGCTGCTTTCCACGCAGATTCCGCTGCAGCATTTCGGGATGCTCATCGCCGGGATGCCCTACACTTTCGCTGATCAGATGCGGGCCGACGGTATCGTCGGCGGTGCGCCCTACGGCGCTGGCACGATCGCCGGGGCGGACGGGTCGCGGACACCGACCGAGACCGATCTCGCGGGCGCACGGTTTCAGGGCGCCCATGTCGCGCGCATCGCGGCGCGGTTGGCAGGGGCTGCTCTGAACGAGGAGGCCGCGTGATGCCCAAGCTCACCATCGATTTCTTTCACGACGTCGTCTGCTGCTGGTGTTTCAACATCTCGTCGCGGATGCGCAGCCTCGCCTCCGAGTTCGATCTCGACATCCGGCATCGCACATTCGTCCTGCAGGCAGACCGCGCCGAAATGGCTGCGCGCTGGGGCTCCCCCGGATCCGCGCGCGAGACCATCCTCGGGCATTGGGCGGTCTGCAGAGAGGTCGGCGACCGGCCAGAGCTTGTCGATATCGAGGCCATGCGAGCCGCGCCGTTCGACTATCCCCACGGGATGACCGCCGCGCTCGGATGCAAGGCCGCAGAGGCGCTGGGCGGGCAGGACGCCCATTGGGAGATCTTCGACCGGTTGCAGCGCGCGCATCTCACCGAGGCCCGGAACATCGCCGATCCGGTCATCGTGCGCGACGTCGCGCGAAGCCTCGGCTTCGAGGCGGCGGCCTTCGCAGAGGCGTTCGACGATCCGGCCACAGCCCAAGCTGTCGAAGCCGATCGGCAATGCGCCCGCGCGCTTCAGGTCCGCTCTATTCCGGCGCTTATCGTCCGGGAAACCGGCGCGCGGCTCGTGAACGGGACGCGCGACGACCTCGCGGCACAGCTGCGCAGTTCCCTGAAACTCGTCGCCTGAGGAGTGCCCCTGATGAAGATCCGTTTGTTGTTCCGTGGTCTCCGGCATCGGCGCTTCCATCCGCGACGCGTGCCGCGCGATCTCTCGCCCCATTTGATGCGCGATATCGGGCTCGAGCCCTGGCCCGAGCGCCCCTGTCTCTCGCCGCGCCACTTCCGCTGAGCGACCCGACCGAAGGCGCCAAAGGCACCTTCACGCGGTCCGCCGATACCGCCCGCGAAACCCCAGTCTTCTCCCTGAATACGAGTCACCCAATGTCACGCACCACCGATATTCTTCTTACGGCGCTCGCCCCGGCTGTCTGGGGGAGCACCTATCTCGTCACCACCGAGGCGCTGCCCGCTGGCTACCCCATCACGCTTGCGGCCTTGCGCGCCTTGCCTGCGGGGCTGTTGCTGGTCGCGCTCACGCGGTCGCTGCCGCCGCGTGCATGGCTTGGCCGCACCTTGCTCCTTGGAAGCCTGAACTTCGCTCTGTTCTGGAGCCTTCTCTTCGTGGCGGCCTATCGCCTGCCCGGCGGGGTCGCGGCGACGCTCGGCTCGCTGCAGGCGATGATGGTCATCCTCATGGCGCGCGGCTGGCTTGGCACGCCGGTGCGCGCCGGGGCCGTCACCGCTGCGGCGACGGGCGTTCTGGGCGTCGCGCTTCTTCTGCTGGGGCCAGAGGCCGCGGTCGATCCCGTGGGTGTCATCGCGGGTATTGGAGGGGCCGCGTCGATGGCGGCGGGCACGGTGCTGAGCCGCAAATGGCAGCCGCCTGTCTCGGCGCTGAGTTACACCGGCTGGCAACTGACGGCAGGTGGGCTGATCCTGCTGCCACTGGCTTGGATCGTCGAGCCGTCCCTGCCGCCGCTGACCGCGCTGAACCTGTCAGGGCTGATCTGGCTTGGCCTGATCGGTGCGGGCGCGACCTATGCGATCTGGTTCCGGGGCATCGCCCGTCTCGAGCCCGGCGCGGTCTCGATGCTCGGGATGATGAGCCCGGTCACGGCGGTCTCCCTCGGCTGGCTCTGGCTGGGGCAGGGCCTGTCGTTGCTCCAGATGAGCGGCGCGGCTATCGTTCTGATCTCGGTCTGGGCCGGGCAGCGCGCGAACCGTCCGCGGGTTGCCCATAGCTTCCGCGCTTCGCGCGTGGCGCAATCGAGAGCGGCCTGACAGGCATTCAACGGAGGACTTCCGCGTGGCCCAACTTCCCCTGACCGACGACCTGATCCGAAAGTCGCGCCTCGCCGGGCTGCTTTACCTCATCATCATCGTCATGGGGCTCGGCGCCGAGCTTGGCCTGCGCGCTCCCCTGATCGACCTTTCAGATGCCGCGGGCACGGCCGCAGCGATACTGGCGGCGCCGGGCCAGTTCCGGCTGGCGATCATCGCCGATCTGGTTATGGCGCTGAGCGATGCGGGGCTTGCCGTCTTGCTTTACCTGATTTTCCGCGGGGTTGCTCCGGGTCTTGCCCTGTCGGCGATGGTGTTTCGGCTGATTCAGGCGTTCCTCATCGCGGCAAATCTGATGGCCTTGCAGACGGCCTGGCTGCTTCTGTCAAACGCACATGATCTGGCCGACGCCCAGTCGCTGGCTCTGATCTTTCTCGAGCTGCATGGCCACGGCTACGATCTCGGGCTGGTCTTCTTCGGTGTGAACAGCCTGATGATGGGCGTTCTGGTCTGGCGCTCGGGCCTCTTCGCGAAAGCCTTTGGGGCGGGGCTGGCGCTGGCCGGTCTGGTCTATCTGATCGGCAGCGGGATCCGGTTTCTCGTCCCCGACCTCTCATCGGCGTTCGCCCCGGCATATGGGGTGACGATCTTCGCAGAGACTGCGTTCTGCCTCAGATTGCTTTTCCCGCCGCGCCGACACGGGCGGAGCGCGAGCTGACCAAGGTCCGTTCTCGCGACTTCCGGCGATGCGACCCGGGTCGGATCCAGGCCACTTCGGCGATGCATCATCAGGACCAGGGGGTCACGAGGTATTTCTCTCCGGTCTTCATCTTCCGGTAGTCGGTCACGGCTTCTTTCGTCAGCATCTCGTCGAGATTGACGCGCGTCTTGTAGTGGCTGGCGAAGGTGGTGGTGAGATTGTCGCGCACGCGCTTGCGCATGCGACCGACGGTCTCTTGTCCTGCCGCTTGCAGGAACGGGAAAAGCAGCCAGCCCGAGAGCGTCCAGCCGAAGCCGTAGCTCGGGGAAAGCGTCGTCGGGCCAGTGTCGAGCCGACCGTAGATGAACATCCGCTTGGGCTGGTTCGAGCCGTAGCGCGAGTATTCCGTCATCCGGCTCACCGCGACCTGCTCCATCGCCTTGAACGCGTTGTCGACCGCGTGGCCGCCGCCGATCGGGTCGAAACCGTAGAAGGCCCCGGTGTCGTCGATTGCGGCGCTGAGTTTCTGCATGAAGTCATCCTGCGACGAGTTCACGACATGGGTCGAGCCGATCTTCTGGAGCAGATCGACCTGATCGTCCTTGCGCACGATATTGACGAGGCCGAGCCCGTCCTCCTGACAGATACGGGTCAGCATCTGGCCAAGGTTCGACGCCCCGACCGTGTGCAGGATCGCGTCCTGCTTATCCATCTTGGCGTTCTCGGCGAACCCCAGCGCGGTCATCGGATTGACGAAGGCGCTCGCGCCCTCCTCGGAGGAGTGATCGCCCAGCGGCAGGCACATCTGCGCGTCGGCGGTGCAATATTGGCTGTAGGCGTTGCCCGGCACGCAGGACACGCGTTGCCCCATCAGCGCCTTGGCCGCGTCGCTGTCACCGGTCGCGACCACGGTGCCCGCGCCCTCGTTCCCGGCGGGTAGCTTAAGGCCGTGCCGCGCTTTCGAACCCGCGTTGAACGGCTCGGGCATCTTGGCCACGAATTTGCCGGGGGAATATTCCGCGTTCTCCATATCCGCCGCGCCGACGAGGATGGCGAGGTCCGACGGATTGATCGGAGCCGCTTCCATCTTCACGAGGACCTGATTGCCGGTCGGATCGGGGAAGTCCACGTCCTCGATCGCGACGGTGAGCGTACCGTCTGCCTCCAGCGTCGTGAACAGTTGCTTGCCAGTGGTCGCCATGTCGATCTCCAGATTTGAATGTCGTCGGGAATAGGTTGGTTCACGCCCGGGGGTTTCCGAGGGCGCGCTTGCATTGCCAGATAGAGCGCCCTGCGTTCGAGGCGACCGCAAAGCGTGCAGCGAAAAGGCGCGCGGCTACGTTCCGCTGCGTCTTTTCCGGGGTCTTCAAATGCTTGGCCCCGGGTGAGAGCGACAAGACCGGGCTAGGGACAAGTTTTCGTGGTCAGCAGTGACCGTTTCGCGGGCCGAAAGACGCCGCGTTACCGACGCGGGCGCTGGAACTCCTCGACTGCGGTGCAAGTTGCCCTGGTGAAATCGAAGGAGTTCTCATGTCCACGATCACCACCACCAACCCTGCGACGGGCGAGACGATCCAGACCTATCCGCTGATGTCCGAGCAGGAGGCCGTCGAGAAACTCGAGGCCGCGCAGTCCGCTTTTCTGGAGTGGCGTAAGCTGTCCCATTCCGAACGCGCGCCCTACCTGACCAAGATCGCCGCGACGCTCCGCGAGAATGCGGAAGAGCTGGCCGAGCTCATGACGCGCGAGACCGGAAAGCTGTTGAAGGACGGCAAGGCCGAGGTCGAGATCTGCGCCGCGATCTTTGAATATACCGCGAACAACGGGCCAGACGCGCTGGCCGACGAGGAACGTACCCACGGCGCCAACGGATCGCGTGGTGTGGTCACTTATCAGCCGACCGGCGTGATCTACTCGATCCAACCGTGGAACTTCCCGCTCTATCAGCCGGTCCGTGTTCTGGCGGCGAACCTGATGGCGGGCAACGCCTGCTTGCTCAAACATGCGAGCATCTGCACCGGCTCCGGGCTGCGCCTGCGGGAGCTATGCATCGAGGCCGGGCTGCCCGAGGATCTGTTCCAGGTCATCCTGATCGACCACGAGACCAGCGACAATCTGATCGAGCATCCGCTGGTGCGCGGTGTGACCCTGACCGGCAGCGACGGCGCGGGTCGGCATGTGGGCAGCGTCGCGTCGAAGGCGCTGAAGAAGACCGTGCTGGAGCTGGGATCGAACGATGCCTATCTCGTGCTGGAAGATGCCGATATCGAAACGGCGGTGAAATTCTCGCTGATGGGGCGGCTGTATAACAACGGCGAGACCTGTGTGTCGGCGAAGCGGTTCGTCGTGGCGGACAAGGTCTATGACGCCTTCGTCGAGCAGATGAAGGCGGTGAAGGTGGGCGATCCCACGAAAGACGACACCCAGCTTGGTCCGCTGTCCAGCGAGGATCAGTTCGAAACCGTGAAGGAGCAGGTGGAGCAGAGCCTCGCCAAGGGTGCAAAGGCTCTTTGCGGTGGCGAGGCCCCGGGCGGCACCGGCGCCTATTACCCCGCGACGGTGCTGGTCGACGTGGTCCCCGGCATGCCCGCCTATGATGACGAAATCTTCGGTCCCGTCGCTGCGGTGATCCGCGCCAAGGATGACGAGGATGCGATGCGCATCGCCAATGATAGCCGCTATGGCCTTGGCGGCGGGATCTTCAGCAAGGATGAAGACCGCGCCCTCAAACTCGCCCGCGATCACTTCGACACCGGGATGGTCCGGATCAACTCCTTCGGGACCGCCGATCCGAACATGCCCTTCGGCGGGGTGAAGGATTCCGGTTACGGGCGAGAGCATGGCGGCTTCGGCATGAAGGAATTCGTCAACGCCAAGGCGGTGTTCCTGCCATGATCACGCTTCACGCTCTGCACTATTCCCGCGCGACCCGGGTGCTGTGGCTGCTCGCCGATCTTGGCGAGCCTTGCCACCGGGTCGATTATCAGCGCACCGAGAATTTTCGCGCGCCGGAGGCCCTGTCCCGGGTTCACCCCTTGGGCAAGTCTCCGGTGATCGAGGACGGCAATCGGATACTCGCGGAGTCCGCGACGATCCTTCGCTACCTCGTCGCGAAATACGGCGACGAGACCCACACACCGCCGCGGGGCACTCCGGAATTCTGGCAGCACGAGGAGCTCCTCGATTACGTCGAGAGCTCCTTCGCCGAGGTCGTGCTGCAAGCGATTTTGCCAGCCTTTCGCGACAAGCCGGTCCCCGCTCAGGCGCAGGCGGCGCTTGATGCCCATCTCAATTTCATCGCACGGGCGATCGGTACGGGGCCTCTGCTGTTCGGCGACAAGGCGATGCTGGCCGATATCCAGATGTCCTATGTCATTGCCTTGTTGGCGCGGTTCGACCTGCTCGCGGATCATCCGAAGGTCGCGGCCTATTGGGCGGCGCTGCGAGCGCAGCCGGGATACATCGCGGCGACGGAAGCCGCCGGCCCGATGGCGCCTCCCGGGTGAGAGCCGTCGCGGATTTCGCTGCGGTGACTCGGGCTTGAAAGGCCGGATCGATCTGGTCAACCCGCCGGCCCGAGCGCCCGCGGAATGCCCGCTTGCAGACCCTGACATTCTCGTAGAGGTCTTCTTTACCGCATCCATCGGGTTGCGGTGACGACTGGCGGAGCAGGAGACAGCTATGCAGCAATTGACAGCCTTTGGACCGGATTTCCCCTTTTCCTACGAGGACTGGATCAGTCATCCCGCGGGTCTCGGCACGGTTCCGAAGAATGTACTTGGCGCGCCGGTCGCCATCATCGGTGCCGGAGCGGCCGGGGTAATCGCGGCCTACGAATTGATGAAGCTGGGACTGCGACCGGTGGTTTACGAGTCCTCTCAGTTCGGCGGGCGGTTGCGCTCGCAGAGCTTCGAAGGAACGGATGGGGTCGTGGCGGAGCTTGGCGGTATGCGCTTCCCCGTCTCCTCGCGCGGGTTCTACCACTATGTCGATCTTGTCGGATGCGAGAGCCGACCTTTTCCGAACCCGCTGACGCCCGCCGCCGGGTCGACCGTCATCGAGCTCGAAGGCCAACGCCATTTCGCTCGCAGCCTCGAAGACCTGCCCGAGCAATACCATCAGATCGCAGAGGCCTACGATGAGGCACTCCGCAGTCAGGCGGCCTTTCCCGACCTGCAAGCCGCGGTGCGCGCCAAGGACATTGAGGCCATCAAGGCGATCTGGGATCCGCTCGTCCAAGACTGGGATGAGCGCACCTTCTACGATTTCGTGGCCCATTCCGACGCGTTCCAGAAGCTCGATTTCTCGCACCGGGAGATTTTCGGTCAGGTCGGCTTCGGCACTGGCGGCTGGGACTCGGATTTCCCGAACTCGATGCTGGAGATCCTGCGGGTGAACCTGCTCGGGCTCGACGACGATCAGCGCTATATCGTGGACGGGGTGGAGACTGTCCTGCATCGCCTCTGGAACGCGGCGCCTGCCTGCGCGCATTGGCCGGAGGGCACGACGCTCGCGAGCCTGCATGGCGGCGCGACGCGCAGCCGCGCAACCGCCCTGAGCCGCGAAGGTGAGATGATCCGGCTTCGGGACCAATGGGGCAACGAGGACGACTATGCGGCGGTCCTCGCGACCTGCCAGACGCATCTGCTGACGACGGCGATCGAGACCGAAGAGGATCTGTTCGATCAGAAGATGTGGATGGCGCTCGACCGGACCCGCTACATGCAGGCCGCGAAAACCTTCGTCATGACCGACCGGCCGTTCTGGAACGACGTCGATCCGGAAACCGGCGAACCGCTGATGTCGATGACGCTCACCGACCGGCTGACGCGGGGCACCTATTTCTTCGACAACGGACCCGACCGCCCCGGCGTGATCTGCCTCAGCTACGCCTGGATGAGCGACGCGCTCAAGGTGCTGCCGCTCAGTGCAGAGCGCCGGGTCGAGCTGTCGCTGCAGGCGCTGGGCAAAATCTACCCCGGCGTCGACATTGCCTCGCATATCCGCGGCCAGCCAATCTGCGTGAGCTGGGAGGCGGATGAAAACTT